>JAMOQN010000155.1 GCA_027063985.1 Desulfohalobiaceae bacterium | reverse complement strand
CTTAAGATGCTTCAAACCCGCACCCTTTGCGTTTGTGAAATCCAGGCAGCCCTAAAAATAGCTCAATCCACTGTGAGTAAACACTTAAAGATATTGGAAGAGGCAGATCTGGTCACCTTTGAAAAGGACGGCCTTTGGGTAAATTACATGATAAATTCAGAACCAGATAATCCCTATGCAAAGAAGATGTTAGAGCTATTAGATGAGTGGCTATCTGATGACCCCCAAATAATTTCCCTTTTGGAGGAATTAAAAGATATATCAAGGGAAAAGATTGTAAAATAGGTATGGAGATGGAAATCAGATTTCCAATATATGTATAAATGGCCATATAAAAATTAAATAGGCTAAGCCCCTTTTTTTGCTTTTGATATTATGCCTATGGATTTTATTGAATTAATTTTATCAAAATTTACTTCTGACATAATCATGCTGAAAACAATCAATATCCCTCCAAATATGGATCTTAAAGTCAAAATTTCTCCCCCATAAAAATGGGCGAAGATTGCGCCAAATAGAGGTTCTCCACAAAAAATTATAGCTGTCTTTGTTGGAATAGTGAATCTCTGAAAATAAGTCTGGGCCCAAAATGCAAAATTAGAGGCAAAAACAGAACATAGAATTATAGCCCATACTGTATTTTTATGTATCACAAATAGCTTAAGGCCATTGCCATAAAAAATTGCACAAATGCCACTTAACAAAGCTATTGTACCCATTTGAACAAAGGCAAGGTTAAATGCATTGTTGTGTTTGGTATATTTATCTGTGTAAATAATATGAAGTGCAACACATATTGCACAAAAAAATACGATTATATCTCCTTTGTTTATATTAAAATCATTGTTTATACAAAGTAGAGCAAGCCCAACTGAGGCCATTATTGAGCCAATTTTTGCATTTAATGGTATATATTTTTTAAATAAAAGGCTGTTTATAATTGGAACTATTACAACATTAAGTCCTGTGACAAAAGCGGCATTTGAAGCAAGTGTGTATTTTAGCCCTATGGTTTGGAATGCATAGGCTAAAAATAGAAGAGTTCCAAGAATAAGTCCATGTGTAATGGTTTTTTTGTGAAATTCTTTTTTATAGAAAATTACAAAGGGTATAAAAAGAAGAAAAGCAAGTAAAAATCTCTGGAATAGAAAAATATACACATCAATAAAAGATATAGCATCTTTAACAATTGTAAAAGTAATTCCCCAAATAAGGGTAACAAATGTAAGTGTTATATGGGCAATGGTTTCTTTTGTCATGGAAATTGATTTTTCTATATTTAGAATTTTTCTTATTTATAAAAAATTCGAATATACAAATCTCCCTTAAATGGTCCAAGCCTTTTCCCCAGTCCTTTTAAACGAATTGCCTTTCCAACAACGTAATTTTCTGGTATTTGTGTGATAATCTGCGTTGGTCTTTTTTTAAATTGGGTTATTTGAAATTTGAGTTTTGCACCTGGAATAACCTGTTTTTTCTCCAGATAAATTATATGTTCGTGGTCTAGCTGGGACTTAAGCCAATTTTTAATATTAGAAATACTAAAGATGTAAGTGATTTTTTTTACTTGTTCAATTGGGGATAGTTTTGTAACCCTGCCTAGTGGTAGATTGTTTCGGTAAATGGACCTCTTTTTTACTTCCCTGAAAATATCTTCAAATACCTGTCTTGCAAAGGGATCGTTTAATATATTTTTTAATATTTCCTCTTGTGATAGGGAAGATGTATATGTTGTAGTCTTCTTATCTGTATGTCTTTTGGTGGAGTGCTTCTGAGATCTATATTTTTTTGAAAAAAATTCTTTTTTTGGTGTTGTGTAATATGCATTTTTCTGGATATTTTCGTAAGTTGTATATGGTTTAGATCTTCTCTCATGGGAAGGCTTCTTTTTATATTCAGAGACCAGAAATACATAAGCTTCATTTAATTCTTGAAATTTTTTAGTAGCATCTTTTAGACGTGGATTTAGGTCTGGGTGATA
>JAMOQN010000154.1 GCA_027063985.1 Desulfohalobiaceae bacterium | reverse complement strand
TGTTCCTTGCCCTCGCCTTCCATGGAAAAATATAGGTCATTATATTTTGCCATGAGCTTAGGCAAGATTGTCTTAACTACAAATTTCCTTATTTCACTTGCATTTGCAATATTTTCATCTACATCTGCGTACACTGTAATTATCCTTTTTCTGTCCTGTCTTGATATTGAGCTATAGCCTCTGGACACCTTGAAGTCCGCTACCTCACCTATGGGAACAAAGAAACCAGCTGGTGTTTTTATTTTCATCCGCTTAAGGCTAATAAGCACATCCTTTTCCCATTCTGGATATCTCACCTTTACCTTAACTTCATCTTTGTTCCTCACAAATCTATATGCCTCACTCCCAAAAAAAGCTCCTCTAACCTGAGAGGCTATGTCTGATACGCTTAATCCAAGGCTCTTCCCTTGGGGTTTTAGAAAGACCTTTATTTCCCTTTTCCCAGGCAGGTAACTGTCGTCTATATCAAATACGCCATTTATTTTTGATAGCTCTTTTTTAAGGTCTGATACCGCTCTTTTTAATTGTTCATAATTGGGTGATGATAAATTTATGGCAATGGGGCTACCAAAACTAAATAGTTCACCTGAAAATGTCAGGGATTCAACTCCTGGTATTTGACCAACCTCTTTTCTCCACTTAGAAACAAGATATTTTGTAGATATTTCTCTTTTTTCTGCCTCCAATAGTTGCATAAGTATTTGCCCTTTATTTCCTCCCAGTCCGTTTGCAGATTCTCCGTGACCTCTAATTGAGATTTGTGTTCCAACTATTGTGAGCACGTATTTTAATAAGGGAGGTTTGTTGGGATCCCTATTGTTTTCAGCTTCTTTTATGGTTTTAAGGCCAGCATCTTTGATTTTTTCTAATATTTTTTCTGTATAACTTACTGGGGTTCCAGGGGGAAGTGTTACAGAACAGATCATAGTTTCTCCTTCAACCTTAGGAAAAAAGGTAAATTTTATGATATTTCCATACCATATACCAAAAAAAATAAGGAGTATTACAAGACCTATGGCCATGGAAATGTATCTATATCTAACACATTTGATAAGCATGGTTTTATATGGTCCATTTATAATCTTTTTTAGGACCTTATCCGCCCTTTTTTCCTTGGGTTGGATGTGTTTTTTAGTTGATTCATAGAGATGGCAGGGGAGTATAAAAATAGCCTCAATAAGTGATGCAATAAGGACTAAATTAACCACAATTGGGATATTTCTCATGAATTTTCCCATGTGGCCAGTTCCTAAAAGAAGGGGCCAGAAAGCAGCAACAGTAGTTAATACAGAAAAAATCACTGCAATTCCAACTTCATTTGCCCCGTAAATTGCAGCTTTAAAAGGGGAGAAACCTTGTTGCCTTTTGGTATATATATTTTCACCAATTATTATTGCATCATCTACTACTATTCCAAGGACCATTATAAAACCAAAAAGGGATATCATGTTAATGGATACATCAAATTTGGGAAGTAGGACCAATGCACCCATAAAAGCTATTGGTATTCCTGCGCTTACCCAAATTGCCAACCTTGCCTCTAAAAATATACCCAAAATTAAAATAACCAATATAAGACCTATTCCCAGATTTTTAAATAGGAGTCTCATTCTATCCTTTAGAATCCTTGATTGATCCTCAAATTTTGTTATGTAAACATTGGGTGGAAGTGAGTTTCTTATGTGCTCTATATATTTTGTTACTTTTGAAGATACTTCCAGTACATTTTGATCTCCAATCCTAAATACTTCCACTAAAACTGCTGGCATACCCTGAAATTTAAATTCTAAATCAGAATCATCAAAAGATTCTTTGATATTTGCAATATCTTTAAGATATAGCACAGATCCGTCAGGCTTTGTTATAATTGGAATAAATTTAAATTCTCTTGCATAATATCTTTTTCCCTTTGTGCGAATTAAGATATCTTCAGTAGATGATTTTATGTGTCCTGCTGGAATATCAAGAGAATAATTTCTTATGATTTTGGCAATTTC
>JAMOQN010000153.1 GCA_027063985.1 Desulfohalobiaceae bacterium | reverse complement strand
TTACAAAGTCATTTACATAAGCAGAACCAATTGCTGCTGCTATGTTGTTGTGAATGGACGTAATTGGTAATTTCAAAGCACCTGCCTTTTCCCAATCTATATCTATTTTGTATTGAACAACAGGGTCCATTCCATTTGGCCTTACACGAACAAGCCTTGGATCTTTTGATGCCATGTATAGTAGCTGATTTCTTGCATTAATCAATCTATCGTATCCAACACCGCCATAATCCAAAAGCTCGAAATCAAATCCTGCAGCATTTCCAAGCTCAATAATAGCAGGGGGCATAAATGCAAACACCATTGCATCATTGTATTTTGAAAATTCCCTGTTAAGCCTGTTAACTATTGCCTCGGCTGACAGGGACTTATCTGTCCTCAAACTCCAATCTTTAAGTTTAATAAAACCAAATCCTACATTTGGAGCACGGCCTGCAAAAGAATAACCAGCAACATATGCTGTAGACTTAATAGCCTTTTGCTCATGTGTATGGATGTATTTTTCAGCACGCTTCAGAACTTTTTCTGTCTGTTTCATGGTAGAGCCTGAAGGCAAAATTGCCTGAAAAAGCAAAATTCCGCGGTCTTCATTTGGAAGATATCCTGTTTTCATATTTAAAAATAAATAGCCAGTTATACTTACAATTAGTACATAGATGATAACAAACCTGATCTTTCTACCCAGGGTGTACCCTACAACTGAGATGTATAATTCTCTTCCCTTCTTTAACACCTTATCAAAAATTTTTAAAAACGGCTTAAAAATAAAAAAAGTCCTCTCATATATAGGAGTTCCCTTTGGATAGGGTCTTAAAAAACTACCACATAAAACAGGGGTCAACACAAGGGCTACTACAACAGAAAGTAACATTGCTGCTGCAATTGTTACTGAAAACTGTCTGTAAATAATTCCTGTAGAACCAGGGAAAAATGCCATTGGCAAAAACACTGCAGATAATACCAACCCTATACCCACCAGAGCACCAGTTATCTCATCCATTGATTTGGCAGCTGCCTCCATTGGAGGCAGGCCTTCTTCTTCCATGATCCTATCTACATTTTCCACAACAACAATAGCATCATCAACTAAAAGTCCTATGGCAAGAACCATTGCAAACATGGTTAGGACGTTTATAGAAAAGCCAAGCACCCAGATTACGCCAAATGTCCCAAGCACAACAACAGGAACTGCAATAGTGGGAATTATGGTTGCCCTAAAACTCCCCAAAAATACAAACATAACAATGAATACTAATATCACTGCTTCATATAAGGTCTTTATAACCTCATAGATAGATGCCTTTGTAAAAAGAGTGGTGTCATAAGGATATACAACTTTAATACCTGGAGGGAAATACTTACTCATCTCTTTTAATTTTTTCTTTATGCGCTCTGCTACTTTTAAAGAGTTTGCACCCGCCATTTTTCTAACTGCTAAAGCTCCAGCAGGCATGCCATTGTATGCATCTTCAATATCGTAAAACTCTGTTCCAATTTCAACACGTCCAACATCTTTGATAAGTACTTTTGAGCCATCTTTATTTATCCTTATGGGAATCTTGGAAAATTCTTCTGGGGTCTTTAAATAGTGCTGAACAATAATTGATGCATTAAATTTTTGTCCTTTGACTTCTGGGGTACCACCAAATTGTCCTGCAGAGACTTCTACATTATACATTTTTAGAGCAGCAATCACGTCTTCTACAGTCAAGTTATATTTTATTAATTTGTCTGGATTTAACCAGATCCTCATGGAATATTCTGTTCCAAAGGTTACTACCTCACCCACCCCAGGTATCCTTGCTAAGACCTTCTCAATATTTGACTTTGCATAGTCCCTTAAATCATTACCATTATATTTTCCATCAGTTGATATGAGCCCCACCACAAGTAAATAGTTTTTAGTTGACTTACTTACCTTTACTCCCTGTCTTTGAACAGTCTCAGGTAGGCTGGCAAGGGCAAGCTGGACCTTGTTTTGCACCTTTGACCAGGCAATGTCAGGATCGGTTCCTGGAGCAAATGTGAGTTCAATCCTGGATACCCCAGCAGAACTTGATTTGGCACTCATATACCAAAGACCGTCCAATCCAGTTAATTTTTGCTCTATAATCTGAGTTACAGTACTCTCTACTGTCTCAGCAGAAGCACCAGGATACATTGCCTCTACCGCAATTACAGGAGGTGCCAGTTCTGGGTGTTCAGATACAGGTAAAAATTTAATTCCCAGCAGTCCAAAACTCATGATTGCTATAGCTATCACCCAGGCAAAAACCGGTCTTTTTAGAAAAAAACGAGATATCATCTATATCCTCCTATGGAAATTCCCTTATCTTTTGGCATTATGGGTATCTAGAACAGCCTTTACTGGAACTCCTGGTCTTATATATTGAAGCCCCTTTACTATAACCCTATCATTTTCCTTGAGTCCTGATAGAACCAACCACTTGTTACCAATGCTTCTATCAATGACAATTGGCCTTGTCACTGCCCTATTTTGATTATCCACCACAAAGACATAGGGATTCCCCCTGGTATCAAACTTTACAGACTCTTCAGGAACCAGGATCCCTTTTTCCATAATACCTTCAATAATCTTCGCCCTAACAAACATCTGTGGAAGCAGTATCTTATTTTTATTTGGAAACTTTATCCTCAAAGTAACAGATCCAGTGGTCTGATCTACAGTAACCTCATTAAATTCTAAAATTCCTTTCTCTGGATAAATAGAATTATCTTCGAAAATAAGCTGTACATTTTTGTCCATATCAGGAGTGAAATTTATCAATTTTGATGCCCTCTCTTTTTTAAGTTCATATAATTCTTCTGTGGAGATTGGCACATCCACATAAACTGGATCAAAATGTTGAATTATTGCCAAAGGATTTGGTTGATATGCATAAACAACCTGTCCCTCTGTTATATATGAGCGGCCTATTATCCCATCTATAGGCGCTTTGATATAACAATAATCCAAATTGATCTTTGCAGATTTTATCCTTGCTTTGTATAGCTCTATATTTGCCTTTAAATTATCTAAAGCAGCCTTGGTATCATCATATACCTGTTTACTAATAGAGTTGGTTTTTACAAGTACTGAATATCTCTTTACTTGTTTTGATAATGCAGGAAGCTTTGCTTGAGCTGCCTTTAAAGCCGCTTGAGCACTTTCAAGGGCAGCCTCATATGGCCTTGGATCGATGATATACAAAAGATCTCCCTTTTTTACATAAGAACCTTCCTTAAAGACCCTCTTTAATATAGTTCCACTCACCTGTGGGATTATTTTAGCAGTTTTATACGACGCAACCCTTCCTGGCAACTCTTTTGTTAAAGTAACACGTTGCTTTTTTATTAATATATATGATACCACAGGAAGTCTCATTTGCATCTTAGATGGAGTTTTTTTATTTTCCTTACATCCAACTAACATCAATATAAATATAAAAACAAATGGCAAAATATATCCCTTTTTCATAAAACAACCTCCATGAGACCTATTTATTTATTGAATTTAAAATTATTTTTACATATGAGGAAAGTATATTATTTATTTTAGTTTTTTCAATATTCTTTCTTAAAAAAATTTCATTGGTTAAAAACAAGTCAAAGATCATTCCCCTAAATGCCATGGCAATGGTCTTTAGATCAGAATTTGTATTATCATCTTTGTATTTTAACAAAATTTTTACGAACAATTCGTCTATTTGGGTTATAAATTTCTCATAAATATCTATAATCTTTTCTGAATATTGATTTATTTCTGAAAATGTTATCATTATAAATTTCTTTTTTGATACCATAGTATAATAAAATCTTTTTGCCAGAGATAATAGTACATCATTTAGGTTATATTGTTCCACATCCTTAGTTGCAGCCAATAAGTCTGGAATAATTGATTTATTTTTTAACACCTTTTCAAATAACAACTCCTTGCTCCCAAAATTTCTAAAAAGGGTCACTTCTGAAACCGATGCGGCCTTGGCAATCTCCCTTGTGCTGGTCCCATGATACCCTTTTTCTGAAAACAAGGTATAAGCAGCTTCTATTATTCTATCTCTAGTAGAGAGTTTTCCCATAACTCATCCCCCATAAAGTAAGTAACCACTTACTTTAATCTCAAGATAATGTCAACAGCAAATCTTCCAATTTTTGTGCCTGACTTGAGAAACTTGGATTTAAGTTAAACTTGATGGCTCATGCGAAGAAACACATAAAAAAAAGGACCAGATATATTAACCTGGTCCTTTTTATGGAGCCGAGGGGAATTGAACCCCTGACCTCTTGAATGCCATTCAAGCGCTCTCCCAACTGAGCTACGGCCCCTAATGCAAAATTATTTTTGACCTAATTTTAGGTATGTGTCAATATTTTTTTTGAGCATTATATACCATTATTTAAGTTTTGTCCTCTGGACAAACAATTTGAATTCTTTTTAAAAAAAGTTTATAACTCCTGTGAATAAAATTTCTAAAGTGGGATAAATTAAGTAAATAGAACATGTTAGAATTTCTAAGAATCAAAAATCTCGCACTGATCCAAGACGCAGAACTAGAATTTTCCAGGGGATTAAATGTTATAACTGGAGAAAGTGGGGCAGGAAAATCTATTATTTTAAAGGCATTGGACTTTCTCCTTGGAGAAAATTTACCTTGGAAAATTGTAAGACAGGGAAAAGACAAGGCATATGTAGAGGCTATTTTTTCTCATGAAAAAGAAGAAATCATAATTAGACGTGAAATCATGCACAACTCAGGTCGAAGCAGAGTTTATATAAATGACAACCTCAGTTCAAAAAATAAGGTCTTAGAGCTTAGAAACAAGCTAATAATATACACATCTCAACATGAGCAGCACAAGCTGCTTAGACCAGAATATCACACAAAACTCTTAGATGAACATCTACCTTTAGATTTGATTCAAAAAAAAGACTACTTAACCAAAAAGATAAAAGAGGTCCAAGAGAAAATTTTTGATATCAGAAAACACATAGCAGAGATAGATTCTCAAAAAGATTTTTTGGAGTATCAATTAAAAGAAATCCAAAGGATATCTCCAGAGCCAAAAGAAGATGAAATATTATTAAAAAAAAGGGAAGAGCTTAAAAATAGTGCAAAATTAAAAGAGAAAATAGACAACTGCCTTCAAATAATTGATTCAGAATCATCCCCTCTCTTAGACCAATTGATTGCTTTAATAGGCATAACAAAAGACATTGCTTCTCTTGATTCAGATCTTGAAGATTTTATAGACCCCTTAGAACACGCAAAAGACACAATAGTTGACCTAGAGACAAAACTCAAATCCTATCCCATTGGGCTTGAACAGGTAGCTGAGCTGGAAAATATAGAATCTCGTTTATTTGAAATCGAACAATTAAAGAGAAAGTTAAACAAATCCTTAGAAGAAATTATCAACTTAAAAGAGGTCCTTGAAAATAAAATTTCCAAAAGGGATGAATTAGAGCTTGAGATCAAAAAATTAGACAAAATCAGACAAACCTATTTATACCAGTTGAAAAATATAATAAGCTCCATTAACAATTTAAGGTTAGATGCAGCAAAAAAATTAGAAAAAAAATTAAAAACAGAGCTAGTTGAACTTGGCTTTCATAAAAATATTCAAATTGAGTTTGATTTTTTTTCAGTTGAATTGTTAGACAAAATAGAGGAAAAAAGGGCAAGGATTGTGTGGAGTCCAAATCCAGGTCACCAGATGCAACCCATTGAACAGACTGTTTCAGGTGGGGAATTATCAAGGCTTTTTCTGGCCATTGTAACAACTACAACAGAAGAGTTGCCAACCCTTATATTTGATGAAATTGACACTGGTATTGGCGGACTCACCCTAAATAAGGTGGCAAGTAAGTTAAAACAACTGTCTAAAAAACAACAAATAATATTAGTGACACACTGGCCACAATTGGCCTGTTTAGCGCATAGACATTTCAGGGTACAAAAAGAGGTCAATAGCTCGCAGACTATAAGTAGGTGTGAGACCTTAGTTGGAGATGAAATTTTTGAAGAACTTTCTCGAATGGCAGGAGGAGGTCCACAAGGTAAAGCCCTTGCAGCCCAGCTTCTGAGGGAGGATCCATGAAGAACATCGAGTGCATTGATCTGCGCGTATTAGAATTGGTTCCATTAGATGGAAAAGAATTTTTTATCTTAAGGCTTTGTTCTCCAAAATGGAAGTATAGGCCTGGACAATTCGTGATGATAAGGCCCATATCATGGGGATATGATCCCTTTCTTCCCAGGCCCTTTTCCATATCCAACTTAGATGAAGATAAGCTAGAGATATTTTTCCAGGTAGTAGGCAGGGGGACAAAAAAATTAGCTGAGTTAAGACCCAATGACGTGGTAAAGGTTTGGGGTCCACTGGGGAATGGATTTGAAATAGACGAGTCATTACCTATACTCATACTTGCAGGTGGAATGGGGATAGCCCCTTTTTTGGGACTAATCAAAAACCACCCCTATCCAGAAAATATTGAGATAGTCTTTGGCCACAGAAAAAACTTATCCTGTTATCCCCTAAAAAATATCTCAAGAAAAATATTAATATGGACAATAAGGGATAGAAGTGAAAGGGATCTCTTGCGCCTAAAAAAGGCAATTCAAGTAAAAATTGAAGGATATTCAGCTGATGGACAAATTTTTGCCTGTGGACCGCTTCCATTTCTGGACATGGTCCACACAGTGTGCACATCCAAAAAGACACAGCTTCAAATTTCCCTGGAAAGGCCTATGGCTTGTGGCATAGGGGTTTGTCTCGGCTGTTCAATTCCTGCTACTTCTAATAAAAACTTCCAGGTCTGCAAGCATGGGCCGGTATTTAGATGTGGAGATCTCACAACTTTTTGTGAACATAGAGGATTTTAAGTTCCCAAAGATATAAAAAAAGGGGTTTTACTAATGGATTTTTCTGTAAAAATTGGAAGTCTTGTCCTAAAAAATCCTATCTTAACTGCATCTGGCACATTTGGATATGGTATTGAGTACGAGACATTTGGGGACTTGAAAAAACTTGGGGGTATTGTAGTAAAGGGGTTGTCTATAAATCCAAGACAGGGGAATATGGGAGATAGAATCGCAGAGACACCATGTGGGATGCTAAATTCCATTGGACTAGAAAACATAGGGATAAACGCCTTTATACAAGATATATTGCCTAAACTCCCATACAAACAAACTCCAATAATTGTAAACCTATATGGAGAGAATATTAATGATTTTGAGACATTGAGTAAAATAACTTCAAAAAGGGAAGAAATTGGAGCACTTGAAGTGAACATTTCTTGTCCCAATGTAAAACAAGGGGGGATACAATTTGGACAAGACGAAAAGAGTGCTGCAAAGGTGTGTGAAGCAGTCAAAAAACATGCAGGCTCAAAGGTTGTAATAGTAAAACTCAGTCCCAATGTATCAGACATAAAAAAAATAGCAAAAGCTGTAGAACTAGCAGGGGCAGATGCAATATCCTTAATAAATACTATACCAGCAATGGCAGTGGATATTTACAAGAGAAGACCTAAACTAACAAATGTCATTGGGGGATTATCTGGACCTGCCATAAAACCCATAGCCCTCAGGATGGTTTATGAGGTAGTGCAAGTTGTCAATATACCTGTTATAGGCATTGGAGGGATATCCAGTGTGGAAGATGTATTTGAATTCATCTTAGTTGGTGCCCATGCTGTACAAATTGGATCTGCCAATTTCACTAACCCAGCCCTTAGTTTTGAAATAGTAGATAGTCTGCAAATAATGGCAAACAAATTAAATATAAATAGTTTAGAAGAATTTAGGGGGAAATTAATAATATGAGCTTAGGAGGACTTGAGGCAATAAACTCAGCCCATGGTTTGTCTGTTACTGTGGTTGGTATAATAACAGTGTTTTTAGGGCTATTCGGTCTTTTTGTGATTTTATCAGAATTACATAAGCTAATTCTATTATGGGAAAATAGATCAGGCCTTTTTACTAAATTTAATTTTTTTAAAAACAAAGAACCATTTCCTGGTTTTAAATTATTAAAACACAGTCCACCCTCGGTTGTTGAGGAGGCAAAACAATTATATATTTTAGCAAAATTTATTGGAGAAGAATTTAGTCTATCTCAACTCCTCGAGCTTGCAAAAAAAAGAAATCTGGCTATTTCAAAGCCCACTATAAAGATCCTTATAGACAATGGGATCATTATCCCAATAGATAAAGGCAGGTACTATTGGAGAGAAGAAAACATCACAACAGAATAGTCTAACCCATAAATCCTTAAAATGGAGTGATTATGCATCACATACTAGAATACATGGCTACAACTGGCTTTGCTTTGATCAACCTCAAATATTTTCTAATGATAATTATAGGAATAATTCTTATCTATTTAGGCGTAGCCAAACACTATGAACCACTCTTATTGATCCCTATAGGTTTTGGTGTGCTGGTTGGTAACGTGCCTCATGTAGCTGGTGTCAATATATCAGTGTATGATCAAGGTAGTGTTTTAAATTATTTATATTTTGGTGTAGTTAAAGGGATTTATCCCCCTCTTATATTTCTTGGCATTGGAGCCATGACCGACTTTTCTACCATGCTGGCTAGGCCCATTTTAATGCTCCTTGGAGCTGCAGCCCAGATGGGAATATTTTTGACTTTTCTTGGGGCACTCTACATAGGATTTTCGCCACAAGAGGCTGCTTCAATAGGCATAATTGGTGGAGCAGATGGCCCAACATCCATATTTTTAACAGCCAAATTAGCCCCCCATCTATTAGGTCCAATATCCATTGCAGCCTATTCTTATATGGCCCTTGTCCCTGTAATACAACCACCTATCATGAAGCTTTTAACAACCAAAAAAGAAAGATTAATCAGAATGGAAGAACCAAGGGAGGTATCAAAAAAGGAAAAGACCATCTTTCCCATAGTAGGTTTCTTACTCACCACTTTTCTGGCACCAGCATCCCTTCCGTTGTTTAGCATGCTATTTTTAGGTAATTTGTTAAAAGAAGCCGTAGTCACAGAAAGACTTGCTCAAACTGCAAGGACTGCGTTAATAGACTCAGTTACCATAATCCTGGGTTTTACTGTTGGAGCCAGCACCCAGGCTGATTATTTTCTCACCCCCAAAGCTCTCTATATCTTTATGTTAGGTGCATTCTCCTTTGCAGTGGCAACTGCATCAGGTGTTCTTTTTGCAAAATTTTTGAACCTATTTGTAAAACATAAAATAAACCCATTAGTTGGGGCTGCAGGTGTTTCAGCTGTACCAGACTCTGCAAGGGTGGTACAAATGGTTGCAAAAGAAGAAGACAAGACCAACTTCTTACTCATGCATGCAATGGCACCTAACGTGGCAGGCGTGATTGGATCTGCAATAGCAGCTGGAGTGTTATGGCACTTTATGGTTACACCATAAAAAATAGCTTTCTATTCAGGGCTATAGTCTATCAAGTATAGATTTTACTTGTTTCTTTGCTGTTTTTATTATTTCTTCTTCACCTTCTACGTATCTATTGTGCATGAGTATCTTGCCATTACAAATAGTTGTTGTCACAACATCTCCATTTGCTGCATAGACTAAATTGGAAATCAAATTGTGACATGGTACCATCTGGGGATGATTTAGATCTATTAAAACACAATCAGCAACCTTTCCCTCTTTAATTTCTCCTGCATCTATACCAAAAATCGTGGCTCCATTTTTTGTAGCACACCTAAATATATCATCACTTTTCCCAGATGTGGGACTATTTGATGCCATCTTTGCCCTTAATGCAGCGATTTTCATCTCCTCCAGCATATCCAGATTATTATTTGAGGCACAACCATCTGTGCCTATCCCCACAATTAATCCCTTATTTATAAATTCATCAAATTTAAATGAGCCCGAGGCCAGTTTCATATTTGAAGTTGGCACATGGGCTATTTTGACATTTCTATTTTTTAATATCTCTATCTCCTCTTCATCCACCCAGATAACGTGGGCAAGGATACATCTCTCATTCAAAAATCCAATATCATCCAGGTACTTAACAGGAGTAGTGCCCCTAATTTTTTTGCAATCTTCCATTTCTTTTTTTGTCTCAGCAACGTGGATATTGACAAAGAGCCCCATATCTTGGGCAAAATCTCTAATCCACTCAAGGGAAGCCTTTGAAACAGTATAAATTGCGTGGGGACCCATAATAAACATTACCCTTGAAGATACCTTTGGAGGGGAATAAAAGAATTCTCTATTTTTTTTCTGAAAATATTCTCCTTTCTTTGGATCCTCAAAATCCACATATGCAGATGATATGGCAGCTCTAATCCCCATCTCATCCACGGCCTGGGCAATTGCCTCAACATGCCAGTACATATCACAAAAAAACGTAGTTCCCGTCTTTATCATCTCAAGGCAGGCCAGTTTGGTACCTATGTAAACGTCATCTGGTGTCAATTTTCTCTCAAATGGCCAAATGTGATTATTGAGCCACGTATGGAGATCCATATCATCGGCATATCCCCTTAAAAGGGTCATTGCAGCATGGGTATGTACATTAAAAAAAGATGGTATTATTGCCCTATCTTTACCTGAAATCACCTGATCAGCTTCAACATTAAGGGATTTTCCTATTTTTTTAAATACACCATTCTCAATATATACATCAACTATCTCTTTATTTAAAAACACTTCTTTTATTAAGATACTCACGTCAAAGGCTCCTTTAAATAAACTATCTGGCCTAAAAGTTATTAAAAACGCACCTCAATTAAATTACTTAATCACCACCACAGGAACCTTGGACAATTTTATTACCTTTTCTCCAACAGATCCAAATAAAAACTCCCCAATATCTTCTTTATTTATGGCCCCAATTACCACCATATCTATTTTTTCAGAATCCATAAAAGACAAGATTTCTTTGGCCGGCTTTCCTGCTTTTAAGACAAATTCAACATCCATATCTTGAAAAAATTTCTCTTTTAATTCCTGCGCCTTTGCCTTGGCCTGGTCTATCATCTGTTTTTCATATTCTTCTCTGTAACTTTTGGGTACTGAAAATTGTGCAATGGCATCTAAAGAATGTACCACATAAATAAGATAAATCTTAGAATTTAAACAACTACACATTGTCTTGGCATAGTCTACAATTTTTGATGTCATTGGACCAAAGTCAATTGCACATAATACCTTTTTAATCTCTGCCATAACATCTCTCCATTTGTTTTTGAGATGAATATTAATTCAACCCCCAAATTTCCCTTTTATCCTTTGACTAACCCGATGAATAAACTTATAATTCATGGGTAGAAGATTTTATACAGCACAATTTTGACTAAGTAAAGAAAATGATTAACCCAAAAAAAGGAGGCAGTTATGGATATTGAAAAAAAATATGTGGAGATAGAAGATTGCAAAATTAATACACTTTCTGCAGGCAGTGAGGCAGATAAATGTATAGTGCTTTTACATGGGGCAAAATTTAAGGCCCAGACCTGGAAGGAATTGGGTACAATTGAAGCCCTGGCCAATGCAGGATATAGGGTTGTGGCAATAGACATGCCTGGATTTGGGGAATCACCTTATTGTATAATGGAACAGATAGATGTTCTATACAATGCCATAAAAAAACTAAATATTGAAACACCAGTGATTCTTGGGCCTTCTATGGGCGGAAGAATAACTTTGAACTTTTATTTTAAATACAAAGACATCCCCAAAGGACTGGTATTGGTTGGTACCGTAGGAATTGAAGAGAATGCCCATCGAATAAAAGAGCTTAATGTACCTACATTGATCGTGTGGGGAGAAAAAGATGACGTAGCACCTATTAAATATGCACATTTTTTAAAAGAGAATATTCCAAATTCCAAACTCGTTGTGATCAAAGATGGACCTCATCCGTGTTATTTAAAAGATCCTGACACATTTCACAGAGAACTAATAAACTTTCTTTCGGAGGTATTTTAGATGGGAGAATTCAAAAAACTAACTGAAGATGAGGGGAAAATACTCCTAAAATTGGCTAGAGGTGCAATTGAAGAAAGGCTATTTGGCAAATCAAACCAGGAAATTTCAGAACAAGATCTAAATAAAGAAGTCTTTCAAGAAAAAAGGGGAGTGTTTGTAACTTTAAATAAAAGGGGAAATTTAAGGGGGTGTATTGGCCACATCCAACCTATTTTACCCCTTATTAAAGGTGTTAAAGAAAATGCAGTTAATGCAGCATTTAATGACCCTAGGTTCCCACCTCTGTCTCAGATAGAATATCCTGAAATAAAAATAGAGGTTTCAGTTTTAACAAATCCTACCCCTTTACATTTTAATGGGTATCAGGAACTCTTAAACAAACTCAAGCCAAACAAACATGGAGTGATCTTAAAAAAAGGATTTTATCAGGCCACATTTTTACCTCAAGTATGGGAGCAATTACCAGATAAAAGGGACTTTTTGACCCATTTATCAATGAAAGCTGGCCTTTCTCCAACAGGGTGGATGGATGATAATATTGAGGTTTTTATCTACGAAGTGCAGGCATTTGAAGAATAAATAAAAAAAGAAGAATTGTTAAATTATTAACAGAAAAAATGCTGGATAAAATAATTGAGGCCATTCAGAATAAAAAAATATTAATTACTGATCATGCAGATGAAGAGGCAGAAAATGACCAGTTGACATTTGATGAAATATATTTTTCCGTTTTTAATGGTGAAATAATAGAAGAATATCCATGCGACAAACCCTACCCCAGTTGCTTAATTTATGGTGAAACATTCAGTGGAGAACCTATTCATAGTGTATGGGCGTTTAATGAACAATCCAAATGGGCTGTTTTAATTACAGTATATCGTCCAGATCCAAACAAATGGATAAATTGGCGAAAAAGGAGAAAATAATTATGGAAACATTTGATAAATGTCCAATTTGTGGAGGAAAACTTATTGAAAAGGCGGTTGAAAAACTCCTTAGAGGAGGACCACATACAGCTATTGTCAAAATTCACGCAAAAGTATGCTTGAATTGTGGCGAAAGACTTTACTCTGAGGATACAGTTAGATATTTTGAAAAAATTAGAAGAAAGTTAAAAAAACAAGAGATATCTGATTTCCGCCCTATAGGTCAATCCTTTGAAGTTCCTACTCAATATGTTTAACTCTCACCACATCTACCTGCAATTACTTGATTTTATTCTAAGCCGGCAAGGGGATTTGAACCCCTGACCTGCTGATTACGAATCAGCTGCTCTACCACTGAGCTATGCCGGCAAAATCAATACATTCAAGGATATATATGATTTTTTAAAAAAAGTAAATAAGAGAATTTAGGGTTAATTTGGCGCATTTTTGCACCCAATATGCACCCAGCTTGTACCCAATTTTTACTCCCAAAATGTAAATACATTTCTGGTAAAAGAAATAATCCCTATATTTACAAGCCCTAGTTGTTCAATAATCTGCTCGGTTACATTCTCTGTGAGCTCATAAGTTCGGTCATTGATCCATAACTCAATTGTTCCATCTTCATTAATCGTTAAAATGTTATCCGTATCTTTACGTGCTCCAGTCCATAGAGCAGAGGGAACATGCTTATTTATTGGTGTGGATGTTTCCTCTGAATTAGGGATACAACATCCTTCAAACCAGCCTCCCTCTTCCATTTCATCACAATACAACTCATCCCAGTCAATTAAATAACATTCATAACAAAATGTATAACTCAAGAACTTGCAATGATTTAAGCTCCTCTAAAAAACGTAAATTTTTTTCACGTTTTTAAAGAGAAAAGCTTAAAGTAGCGAGGGCTCGGCAAAATTGCGGAGTCGGAAAGTCTATGGGATCTTAAATTTTTTTCTTCTATCGAGAGGACTTATTTTTAAGATAGGCAAAAGAAACAGTGGGTAACATAACTGGCTTCCAGGGTAATCTTGAAGTTATAATTAAAAGGAATTCTCTAGCTGCACTGTAGAGAATAGATGCTCCTGTAATCTTCAGCAGATCCATAACTTTTTCTTTTGGCCATTTTGGACTAATTTCAAATATGCCCACTGTTACCAGCTTAATTTGATAAGGGAAAATATTTTTATCCTCTTTTGGTTCTATCCTAATTTCAAGATCAACTTGAAATAAATTTTCTTCTTGCTCACTGGAAGTAACTGAGACATTTAATCCTAATTCCCCTAAGTCGGGATTATCTATATTAGAATTAAAGTCTGGATTCACCTTAATTGATATATCTGTAAAAAAATAGCTTTTAAGCTGCAATGGGGCCATCGACTTCCTCTATTATATTATTTAATTCAGGGTTAGGTATATAATATGACTTTTCTTTTGTTTTTTGTATATCCTTATTTTTTATCACCGAAAACCATTTAACATCTTGATAGACAGGAACAACCTTTATATGTAGATTGGAATTAAGCGCTCTTGTTAATTTTACCATTGTATCAATTGTGAAGTTTATATTTCCCCTAAGTATTCTAGAAACATATGCTTCGGTAACACCTAATTTTCTAGCAAATTCTTTCTGTGTTATGTTAGATTCTTGCATCAGTTTGTATATCTGGACTATAAAATCTAATTTTGTTTGCTCAGCTATATAAGAATCAGTTTTTTTAATCTCTTTAAAAAAATTTTTGATTTTTTTTATCTTTTTCATCGTTAGTCCTCATCGTCTATAACTATTAATTTATCATTTCTTTTAGCAGTAAAATACTGTTGCTTTAATTTGATTGCCCGCTCCTTCTCTTTTCGTGGTGTTTTTTGTCCTTTTTTTATAAAAATGTTAGTGCATATAATAACCCTCCCTTCATCATAAAACCATAATAAACGTAACCTGCCAGATGTAAACTGCCAAATGCTATTCTCTTTATCCACTTGATGAGAAATTTCAGTTGGGAAACATCTTGGACCTTCGGGAGTCTTTGCTGCCCTGTCTAAAATAGCAACCATTTTTACTACATCTCTTTCAAAATTTTGACTCAAAAACTCCATCCCTTCTAGAACTTCACACCTATCAGCACTTGAACCAATTCCATATATTTTCCATATTTCATTCTCTATTAAAAACAAGTACATTCAACTTAACCCAGAAGTTAATTTTTTTTCAAAAAAAAAGCAAGTGTTTTTAAAATTATATTTTATGCATTATTATTTTTCAAGCTTCAATCACTCTTTCCAAACTTTTCTTTTTTACAAACCACCTTCCGCCTATTTTTAGGCCTTCCAGTTTGTCTTCTTTGCTCCATCTCCTAATAGTCTCCTCGCTTCTATTCATTTTTCTTGCGAGGATAGACACTTCAATTAGCTCTCTTGTTCTGAGCTTTTCACAAACTTCTTCAAAAGTCATATTTAAAGCCAATTTGTAGTCCTCCCAAGCCATGTTTGGTGTGTAACTAATGCCCCAGCTTTATTCGCTGTTCTGGGGCTAGCCTCTTGCCTGTTTTTTGTCTCCATTTGCATTGGTTTACTCAAAACCTCAATTCCACCCAGCCATTCTGCATCAACACAAGCCATTGCATAGATTTCACAATCAAGGGCATGGTTCTCTCTATTGACCTTTACCCACTTTTCTTTCCCTGTCTTGCTATCTCTTTTTTTCTCCTCAGATAAAAGCTGTTTCATATACATAACTCAAGAACTTGCAATGATTTAAGCTCCTCTAAAAAACGTAAATTTTTTTCACGTTTTTAAAGAGAAAAGCTTAGTCTAAAATGTAAAGATACTAATTTGCACCCGCTGCACTTAGAAATTAATACCTATGCCAATATCTGCCTGTAATTGAAAAAAATTTAATTGAAGTAGGATGCATCTGAAATTATAATTAGACTCCATTTGACTCTCCTCCAAATGTAGTCTATAAAAATTTTTGTGACACAAGACATATTGGGGGATTTAACGCCTAGCATCTTGCAATACCCTGTAGGAGGAATTTATGAACCAGCCAAGAGTTTACACCACTACCCAGGTAGCAACAAACACTTTTATTAGGGGAGTATACCTCTGGATGAGCATTGGACTTATGATTACAGGCTATATTTCATACATGGTTTCATCTAGCCCCACCTTAATATCAATTTTCTTGCAAAACCAACTTCTGTTTCTTGGTATTATAATAGGAGAACTTGTTTTAGTAGTTACTATTAGCGGTGCTATATCAAGGCTATCAGCAAACGTGGCAACTGCACTATTTATACTTTACAGCGGCCTAAATGGTATAACTCTGTCCACTATTTTCCTCATCTACACCCAGACTTCTATAATGAAGACCTTTTTTATTTGTAGTGGAATGTTTGGGGCAATGTCCATCTATGGATATACTACTTCCAAAGATCTAAGCTCGTGGGGAAGCTTTTTATTTATGGGACTTATTGGAGTAATTATTGCCTCTATAATAAATATGTTCTTCCACTCAACACAGATGGAATTTGTGATAAGTGTAATTGGTATACTTGTATTTGTAGGGCTCACGGCCTATGACACCCAAAAACTAAAACTAATGGGACAAAATGCCCCTTTGGACAGAAAATCCACTCTACAAAAGGGAACAATTTTAGGTGCACTCACCCTCTACTTGGACTTCATAAATCTATTCTTGCTTTTGCTTAGATTTCTTGGGACTTCCAGAGATTAATAATTCAAATGAAGGGAATTTTAAAGCCTATCTCACGGATATACCTTTTAGGTATGTCCGTGAGAAACAAGTATTATGCCTCAAATTTAGTTTCTCAAATAACTCCTCCTGTATTTACCATTTGTGTGGGAAACATTAGTTGGGGCGGGACAGGGAAAACACCTATTTGTGAATATCTCCTAAACTTTTTTCACAAAAAAAATATCTCGCCAGTTCTCATTTCCAGGGGATATAAAGGCAACCCCCCCAGATACCCGTTCTTTGTGAAGGAATCTGATCCAGTATATTTTACTGGTGATGAACCACTTATGTTAAAGAGGCTCTGTCCCTTTGCAGATGTTGTGGTGGATCCCAAAAGGGAGAGGGGGCTATTTCTTGCGTGGAAAAAATTTAAACCCCATGTAGCTATATTAGACGATGGTTTTCAGTATGTTAAATTAAAAAGACATCTGGATATTGTCTTATTCACAAAAGATGATTTGACCAAAAATTGGAATAGAGTCATCCCATATGGTCCCTGGCGAGAGGGAGAGAACTCAATTACAAGGGCAAATGTCTTAATGGTCAACACTACAGGTCAAAAAAAACAAGAGATAGAGTGCCTGGCAAATAAAAAGCTTATGGGCTACAATAAGCCTATCTTTTTATTTAACACCAAGATAAGGTCTATCTCTGACGTCAAAAATCCCAATTGTATCCCTGATAAAATACCTAAAAGATATATATTAGTTGTGGGAATAGGAAATCCTGAAAAGGTATATAAAAGTGCAAAAGACTATTTTGGAACATTGCCCATTAAATTTATTAAATATCCTGATCACCATAGATACACTAAAAAAGACATATCTTTTTTGCATAATCTAGCCCAAAAGTACAGGGCAGCAATAATAACAACCCAAAAAGATGCAGTTAAATTAAGTGGACATACAGATTTCAAAATTTTTGCCTTGAATTTAGATGTGGAAATTCACCCTGAATTGCACACTAAAAAAAGTTTTGAAAAAATAATAGAGGAATCATTCCTTAAATACAAATCTTCTCATTGATACATTGGATACCAATCCAAGAAGAGAGAAATTGACAATCAAGGACGAACCTCCATAACTCAAAAACGGGAGTGGAATTCCAACCACTGGTAATATACCAAGTACCATTCCCATGTTTATAAAAAATTGCCAGAAAAAATAAAAAAATATACCAACAGTAATATATACTCCAAAACTGTCCTTTGCCTGTTCTATTACTCTGGCTATCTGGTATAAAAACAAGCAGCACAAGAAGACTAAAAAGATAGAACCAACAAAGCCCCACTCTTCTGCAAATACAGCAAAGACAAAATCTGTATGTTTTTCTGGTAAGAATCTTAGTTTACTCTGGGTACCTTCCAAAAAACCCTTTCCCCAAAAACCACCTGAACCCACAGCAATCTTAGATTGTATGATATTGTATCCTTTGTTATTTTTATATTTTTCAGAATTAAATAAGACCCTTATCCTATCTTTTTGGTATTCGTGCATGTGGTTCCACACCACTGGAACAAATAAGAGGACAATTATAAAAATAGAGATCAAAATCCTCTTTTTAATACCGTAAAACAACATCATACCACCAACTAAAAGCAAAATATTAATACCAGATCCAAGGTCTGGCTGTTTTACAATAAGTAGTACAGGAATGCCCATAATTACGCCGATCTTAATACAGTCCTTGACACCTAAAGGTCCAACTCGTTCTGATAAATAATTTGCGGTCCACAATATAGCGGTTAATTTAACCAGCTCAGTTGGCTGAAAAGTAAAGAATCCAAGATTCAACCATCTTGTTGCCCCATAATTTGTCTTTCCAACAACTAATACCAAAATAAGTAAAATTACAGATATAACATATAAAGGGAGCACCATTTGCCTGAATTTTCTATAGTCTAAAACCAAAAAAAGGATATACCCAATAAAACCAATACCACCCCAGATAAGTTGTTTCTTGAAATAGGGAATTAATTTAATTCCAGATTCCAATTTCAAGATACTCGCGGAATACAAATTTATAACACCCACTGTAAAAAGCACAAGGATAATTCCTAAAAGACTCCAATTAAAATGAGAAAAAAATCTCCTGTCCAATGGAAACATCTTTTATTTTCCTAGATTTTTGTTAATTATGACCTTTGTACCTTCGAGAAAATAAATATCTAATTACATCTCTAACTACAGGACCTGCGCCAGAAGCACCATGTCCCCCATGCTCCACCAAACACACCACTACATAACACCTGTCTTTTTTAATGGCAAATGAAGCCATCCAAGCATGGTCCCTTTTTTCGTATGGTATTTCCTCCACATTTTTTTTTCTTTCTTCATCTGATTTTATTGATACTACCTGGGCAGTTCCTGTCTTGGCGCCAATGACAACTCCCTTTGTTTTCAAAATATTTGCTGTTCCGTGCTTTTCTTCAACTGTTGCAATCATGATTTTTTTAAGATCATTTAAATAAGCTTGTCTAACAGGGAGTTTTCCTAAAACATAAGTCTTATCTTCCATGATAATCTTGGGTCTTAATATCTTGCCTCCATTCACAATTGAACAAATTAACCTTGCAATTTGAATTGGGGTTACTAAAACATATCCCTGACCAATTGAAACATTTAATGTTTCGCCTTTTTGCCAAGGCACATGAAATCTCTTTAATTTCCACTGTCTTGTGGGAATGAAACCAGGACTCTCTCCCAGTAGGTTTATTTCTGTCTTCTTGCCGAGACCACACTTTTTGGCAAACTGAGAGATCTCATCTATTCCTAACCCTTCACCTAGTTTGTAAAAATAAACATCGCATGACTGCTTTATTGCTTCTTTAAAATTGACCCAGCCATGACCCCATTTTTTCCAGCATCTAAATACACGATTCCCCAATTTATAAAAACCAGGACAATATTCCCTATGTGTTTTTATATCCTTAAATTTATTCATTGCCAACATTGCAACTACTAATTTAAAAACAGAACCAGGGGGATAAGCAGAAGAAATAGCCCTATTCTGCAATGGATGAAATTTATTTGATACCAGTTTAATCCATTCTTTCTTTGAAATACCATGAGAGAGTTTTGTGGGATCAAAACTAGGCACACTAACCAGTGCCAAAACATCCCCTGAAAACGGATCCATCACCACACATGTACCTGTTTTATTTTCCATTCTCTTATAGATATAGGACTCCAGATCAAAATCCAAGGCGAGTTTTAATGAGTTTCCCTGTTTCCCTCTTTTAACAACTTTTTCAGATAAGGTACGTCCCCAGGCATCCACTTCCAATCTCTTCTTTCCCTTAATCCCTCTAAGTTCTGTTTCAAATACCCTCTCAACCCCTGCTTTTCCAACAATATCCCCAGGCTTTAAATAAGGAAACCTTATCAAATCCTTTTCTGATGGTTCACCCACATATCCGAGCACATGGGCCCCAATTTCACCGTAAGGATATACCCTTGTTGGATAGGGAATTATCACCACGCCTGGAAGTTCGCTTAATCTCACTTCAATCTTACATATAGCTTCAAAAGAAAGATCCCTTAAAATAATAATTGGGTTAAAGGGTTTTATACCTTTTTTCTTCCCCCTATTAAAGGTCTCCATTAATTCATCTAGATCTCTATTTAAGAAATATGAAACCTTTTTTATAGATTCTTCACATTTACTTTCTTTATAACAATCTTCCCTAATTATGCCTATTGCATAGGCGGGTAAATTCTGAGCAACTATCCTCAGATGTCTATCATAGATAATACCACGAGGAGCATAAATATCTGCAAATCTAATTCTATTTTTTTTCGACAAAACATAATAATAGTTCCCTTTAAATATTTGCAAATGCCATAGTCGAATAGTAATTGCTAAAAACAAAAGGAAAATACATACATATACTATCTTTATCCTACCAGAGACAATATCTTCTTCATTTTTAGTATACATAAAGTATATTTTCCCTAATAAAGTAGTAAACGATTTAATTTCAAACCAAATATATATCTTTTTCAAAGAAGTATTTATTATATAAAAATGAATAAATCCACCATAATATAGGAAAGAATATAAAATTTTTGAAACTAATTGAAAAAAGTAAACGAGGGTCAATATAGATATCTGACAGTTTAGCAATCGTGATTATAGACACATAATGTATTGGGAAGAAGATCAACGATAAAAAAATTATAAAGAAAATACTCTCTGATTTAAAAAATTTCTTAAGGAAAAAATAAAAGAAAATTAAGCTCATGTAGTATAAAAGCACACTTCCAAAAGGCAAATCTGTATATCCTTCCAAAATTAATACCCAAAGTGCTCCATAGAACACACCACTTACATATTTCTCTTTCTGGAAAAATAAAATTGTTGCTGGAAGATAGGGATCTACGTGAAAATAACACTTTAAAAAAACACCAAGAATTAAGACTACACACCACCAAAGGAGAGCTCTCATTTTTTTTGACTTTTTGTTTGTGAGTTGCCTACAACCTGAATAGACGGTCCCTCAATTACCAGAACTTCTTCTATCTTAGAGAGGCCAGCACTGGGTTTTAAAACTATTTTTTTAAACAAGGAAGTGGGCTCATTTTTTATTGACTCAACTATGCCAACTGGAATTCCTTTTGGAAAAATCCCACCAAGGCCTGAGGTGACAAATTCTTCACCCACATCTAACTCAGCAGTAATTGGAACATATTTGACTTCCATTTTATCTTCATCTCCCACCCCCTGGGCAATACCCTTAACCCTATGGACAGAAGATATAACAGGGATCCTTGAATTAGTATCAGAGATTAGCAGCACTGTAGAGAAATACATAGAGGTGTTTAAAACTCTTCCAACAAGTCCTTGGGGTACTATTACAGGAAAATTTTTTTTTACACCTTGTTTAGCACCCACATCAATGAGAATACAATTTAGAAATTCTGAGTCCTTGTGTTTATATAAAAGTAGCCTGGCTCCTACAAATTTCCACTTTTTAAGTGAATTAAATTTAAGGAATTGTCTAATCCTTTCCCACTCCCTTACCTTAATTTTTAGAGAAATATTTTCCAGCTCCAATTTTTTATTTATTTTTTCTAATATCTTATTTTCTTCTCTCACCCTTCTAAGGTCTATATAATCAAACCAGAAATCTTTTACCTCCCTCTGTATCCACTTTCCTGGCATAAGAATTATACCAACAATATTTAATCCCCACTGCTTGGAAATCCCATCCAGCATATGGGTCTTTATATTCCATGTAAAAATACCTAAGTAAATCAATGTGAGTAACACAATCCACATCATTAGGGTCTTTAAATTTTTCATAACCACCTTTTATAACTATAAGCTTTTTTATACCTCAAAGCTTGCAAAAATAGCGTACAAATTTCCATCCAAATAATAAGCAGAAATTCATTATTGTTAATGAATTTCTGCTTACAACGACCCTATTTTAATGACTATTCTATTGTTACTTCTTTTAGTATATCTAAGTTATCCAAAACCATTCCAGACCCCATAACCACTGCGGTCAAAGGGTCATCTACAATTGTTATTGGAAGCTCGGTTTCCTCCATAAGGAGTTTATTTAATCCCCGCAAAAGGGCTCCCCCGCCTGTTAATACGATCCCTCTATCCACTATATCTGCTGCAAGTTCAGGAGGTGTCTGCTCAAGGGTTATTCTCACGGCCTGAACTATTGAATTTACCTCTTCAGATATGGCTTCGCGAATCTCAGACGCAGAAACCTCCACGTGTTGCGGAATGCCTGAGACTAAGTCTCTTCCCTTGACAATCATTTTTTCAGAGTCATATTCTCCAGGATAAGCAGAACCAATCTGTTTTTTTATCCTCTCTGCTATGCCAAGCCCAATTAACATGTTGTATTTTCTTTTTATATAATGAAGTATGGCCTCATCCATCTTGTCTCCACCAACCCTAACAGACTTGCTATATACAATACCAGCAAGGGAAATCACCGCCACTTCTGTTGTTCCACCTCCTATATCAACCACCATATTTGCTGTGGGCTCTGTTATAGGGAGCTTTGCACCAATAGCAGCTGCCATTGGTTCTTCAATCAAATACACCTCCCTTGCACCAGCACTTTGGGCAGATTCTTTTACTGCTCGCATTTCTACCTGAGTAATTCCAGTTGGGACACAAATCACAATTCTTGGTCTAACAAATCTTCTGCTGTTGTGCACCTGGGATATAAAATACCTGAGCATTGCCTCAGTAATCTCAAAATCTGCGATAACTCCATCTTTCATAGGTCTAATAGCAACTATATTACCAGGTGTTCTGCCCAACATCCTTTTTGCCTGATTCCCAACAGCTACTACCTTGTTATTACCCTTTTTGTCCTTTTTAACAGCAACTACTGAGGGTTCATTGACAACAACGCCTTTACCCTTTACATATACAAGGGTATTGGCTGTGCCCAGATCTATTGCCAAGTCATTGGAAAAAATGCCTAACATTTTATCAACTATCCTGTTCATAGTTAAATTCTCTCTAAAAGCTTAATGTGTTTATGCATAAAATAGAGACCTTCTACTTCCCACCCTTAAAAATCCAATTAATAACCCAAAAAGGCCTTATTTTTAAAATTGTTCTATCCCAAGTTAAAAAGTCTGGTTTATTCAAACAAAAAATAACATCAAAGGCTGGAGAACTAGCCCATAAATTTTTTACCCATTATTTCATCAAAAAGCACGATCCTCCAATTACACTCCCTCTTAATTGGAATATTATTACTCCTTTTCAAAAAAATGTATTTACTACACTAATTCAACATACAAAATTTGGGCAATCTATAACTTATCAAAGACTTGCCCATTTAATTGGCCTAGAAAATGGACAGAGGGCAATTGGTAGGGCCTTAAATAAAAACCCCTGGCCCATTGTAATACCCTGTCACAGAGTAATAAAAAAGAACAACTATATAGGAGGCTTTTCATCTGGTAAACAGGTAAAAAAGATATTACTCTTGCATGAACAAATTTATTTTTTAGATGAATCAATCTAATTCCTCTGGACCTTCTAAAATACCCACAATTGCAATTCCAAATTCATTGGCCAGAGAGATTGCTCTATCTCTTTCAAAGAAAAGGCTTTTTTCAGCTTCTATAGCGAGTATATTTGCTCCTGCCTGTTTCATGACTTCTATTGTCTTAACTCCCACACTGGGCTGATCAACTACTGGGCTCTGATTAGGCTTAAAAACCTTTATGACAACCAGTCCTCCTTTTACCAGTGTGCCTGCCCTGAGTATTGTATTATTGGTGCCCTCCATTGCCTCCACTGCCACTACCATCTTATCTTTTACCACTATTGTCTGACCTATATCCATCTCTCCAAGCCTTTTTGCAATAGGCCATCCATATTTTATACTCTCTACTTCTCTTTTGTTTGGTTTTTTCTTTGTCAAAATTCCTTTTGGAGTCTGAAGAGCAGGGACATATTTTGTCGGTGGAATAACAGAAAAACCTTCACTTAAAAGCTCATTAACTACAGCTTCTAATAGTGCATTATCTGAATGAGACTTAAGTTTTAAGAGTAACTTTGCTGCCCTAAAATCTGGTCTGACATTCAGTGCCCTGGGCTTATTTATGGCTCCTGCAAATATTATTTCCTTTACATTATTCTTTTTAAAAAAATTTATAAGCTTTCCAAGCTGTCCCAAATGTATCCATGAAATATTTTCTGAAACTACAGATATCTCTTCCCTGGTATGTCCTTTTATTGCCACAATACATGGCTCATTTCCCGTATCTTTAACTCCCTGCAATACCAAAAAAGGGAATTCCCCTTCTCCAGCTATTATTCCAACTCTGTTTGACATAAGCTACATTACTTCTTTTTTGGGGGTACTACCCCTCTCTCACTATTTTTAACAAATTCTATTAGTTCCATCACCTTATCAGAATTTCCAAGTTCTGCTTGAATCTTTTCAATGGCCTCCTCTTTTTTAAGCCCTTCCCTCCACAATATCTTATATGCTTTTTTCAAACTGGTGATATCTTCCTTGGAAAAACCGCGCCTTTTAAGTCCCACCAAATTGAGTCCATGCATACTCCCCCTCTCGCCTGCAATCAAAGTATAGGGGGGAACATCCTGGGCAACACCAGTCATTCCTCCAATATAGGCATATTTTCCTATTCTCACAAATTGGTGTACCGCACTAAGTCCACCTAAAACAGCCCCCTCTTCAATTATAACATGACCAGCTAAAGTAGCAGCATTTGCCATTATCACCTCGTCTGACAAAATACAATCATGGGCAACATGGGCATAGGCCATAATCAGACATCTAGATCCAATCTTGGTAACGCCTCCACCGTGTTTTGTACCTCTGTTTAAAGTAACATATTCTCTAATACAATTATCATTTCCAATAATTAAATAACTCTCTTCACCTTTAAATTTCAAGTCCTGAGGTGGTCCACCAATACACGCATATGAATGAATATGATTATTCTTTCCCATTTTTGTAAATCTCTTAATCTGGGCAAATGGCTCTATTCTGCATCCATCTCCAATTTCTACATCTGATTCAATAACCACATAAGGACCAATATACACATCATCTCCAATATTCGCACCCTTATCCACAACTGCTGTTTTGTGAATCTCTGTTGCCATCTACTACCCCCTATCAACCAAGGCTGCTGTGAGGACTCCATCGGTTGTGAGTTTATCTTCAACCCATGCCTCTGTTTTCATCTTCCAGATATTCATTTTATGCTTTAGATAAAATGCCTTTAAAATGAGCTGATCTCCTGGGTAAACTGGTCTTCTAAATCTCACCTTCTCTATTCCACTAAATAAAAAGAGCTTACCCTCTGGCACATTATCCATGCTGTTTATTGTCAATATTCCCCCAGCCTGTGCCATAGCCTCCACAATAAGTACCCCTGGCATTACTGGATAATTGGGAAAATGGCCCTGAAAATATGGCTCATTGATAGTTACATTCTTAATCGCAACCAAAGACTTTCCTTTTTCAAACTCAAGGACCCTGTCAACTAATAAAAAGGGAAATCTATGAGGTAGTAACTCTAAAATCTTCCTTATGTCTATGAACGATTTTTCCATAACCTATCCATCCTGATTTCTTTTTAGCTGTTTTTCAAGTAAATCCAATTTATTTTTTAACTGCTTAAATTCTTTGTATATTTCAGGAAGCTTCTGAATAACAGAACTTGCTCGTAAAAAACGACTGTGTTCCATTATAGGTATACCGCTGTATATACCTTTTTTCTTTATATCTTTAGGAACCCCAGATTTTGCACCTATAATAACTCCATCTGCAATATTTATGTGACCAACTATTCCCACCTGTCCTGCCAGTATTACATTGTTCCCAATATTAGTTGAACCAGCTACACCAACCTGGGCAACTATAACTGAATTTGCACCAATCTTTACATTATGGCCAATTTGAACCTGGTTATCTATTTTGGTTCCTTTACCTATTTTGGTCTCACCTAAGGCCGCCCTATCAACTGTAGAATTTGCCCCTATTTCTACCTCATCTTCAATAACTACTTTACCAATCTGGGGGAACTTTTCCCTACCCTCATCTCCCATGGCAAATCCAAAACCATCAGCCCCAATTACAACTCCTGGATGTAAAATCACCCTATTTCCTATCTCACATCCTCCCATTATCACCACATTTGGATAAATTGTGCACTCATCACCAATAAAAACATCTTCCCCAATATAGACTCCAGGGAAAATTCTGGTCTTTTTGCCAATTTTTGCCCTTGGCCCAATATACACATATGGATAAATAACCACATCTTCGGCTATCTCGGCATCTTCATGAATATGGGAAAGTTCACTAACTCCAGAAAATTCTCCCTGTTCTTTTGCGAATAAAGACACAACCTTTGCAAAATCAAGATATGGATTGTCACTTATAATACAATTTTTTTCATCACTGGCATAAGAAGGCTCTAATATAACCGCTCCAGCTTTTGTGGATTTTAGATACTTTGCATATTTAGGATTAGCTAGAAATGATATCTCTCCTTCTTTTGCATCCATCAATGTATTACAACCAGATATTTCCACATCTTTGCCAATAAATTTCCTTTTTAAAAAGGCAGCGAGTTCGCTTAATCTATATTTCATATTTGCAACCATGTTATTTTTTCTTTTTCCTGGCCCTCCAGGCCTTATTGAATTCAACTATTACTTCTTTTGTAATATCTATTGTGGGACTACTGTAAACCGCACCACTATTCCTCTTATCTATTATCAAAGTAAAATTCCTTTCTTTGCCATATTTTTGCAGTACCTTTTCCAGTTCTTTTACAATAGGTTCTCTTAGCTGACGCTCTTTAATACGCATTTTTTGTTGATACGTAGAGTATAATGTCTTAAACTCCTGAACCTTTTGTTTGTATTCCAATTCCTTATCTATCTGTGCTTCCTGGGTTAACATGAGTTTTTGTTTTTCAATTTGTGCCCTTAGCTTATCTATTGCTTGTTTTTTCTTGTCCAGCTTGTCTTTTAAGCTTTTAAACTCGGCCTTTAACTTTGCAATTGCTGCCTTTCCTGCTTCACACTTCTCAAGAACAGCCTGGAGATCAACCACTCCTATCTTTATATTTCCAGAAAAAACAACACTGGGCCAAATAAGACACATAACCAAAATGACAAATAAAATTTTTTTCATGATTATCCTCCTAATTGTTATTCATTAAAAAAATGTTCCAACTGAAAATTCAAACTTCCCCTTATTATCTTTTAGATCATCCAAGGGATACCCATATTCCAACCTTAATGGCCCCATTGGAGAGTTCCATCTTATGCCAAACCCAACACTTTTGTATAGATCTAAATCGAACATCTCATTTTTGTCCCAAACATTCCCTGCATCAAAGAAAACCAACCCTATGAGTCCAATATCCTCTTTGAGGGGGAATGTTAACTCCCAATTAGTAAAATACATTTTATACCCTCCAATGTCATTGCCCTCACTGTCATAACAGGAAATATCTCTATAATCATATCCCCTTACACTGTTTAACCCCCCAAGATAGTATCTTTCGAAATCTGGTACATCTTCTCCGGTATTTTCAAATACCCAACCCATTTGAAAATGAACATTAAAAATAAGTTTCCACCACACACTTTTATGATAGCCAAACTCATAACCAAATTTTATAAAATTGTCATCTCCACCAAGTATACCTCCTGAATATTCAAGGGATATCTTATTTAAACTTCCTTTGGTTGGATTAAAATTCCTGTTAGTTGAGTCCCTAACAAGGGCACCATATATAGAATTTGCCCAGTTACTTCCCTCTATATCCTTTATTTCATCACTTGCAAATTCATCAATATCATAAACCTTATACTTTTCTGAGGAAAAATTCCAATAAAGCCTGGAAAATCTTCCAACAGAATATCCAAATCTCAGGGAACCACCACTCCTATCCAGGGTATAGTCGTCATATTCCCTCTCTGTATTATAGAGATCAGTACCTATCCCTAGGGGACCATCATATAAACTTGGATTCCAGAAACTCAAAGAATAATATGATGAAGAGCTTCCAAAGCTGCCTTGAAAAGAGAGTTGATATCCCCTACCAAAGAGATTCCTCTCTGTTATTTTACCTGTAAAAAATACTTTATCTATACTTGAATAACCTGCACCAGCACTAAAAAAACCAGTGCTTTTCTCTTTAACTTTGACCTTTAAATCCAACTCATCCTCTTTCTTTGTTGGAATTGTCTCTATATTTACTTCCTCAAAATAATCCAGTTTTGTTAACATTTCCTTTGAAAAATCAATCTTTTTTGCGCTAAACCTATCTCCATCTGAAATAGCAAGATATCTCCTTATTACATTTTCTCTGGTCTTGGTATTTCCTTCCACTTCAACCCTGTTAATAAATACCAGCTGCCTCTTTATAATGTCAAAAATAACATCTACTCTTTTTTGTTCTAACTTCCTGGAAATATCTACATTGACCTCTGCAAAGGCATATCCATAATCAGCATAAAATTTTCTAATGGCCTCTGAATCCTTTCTGAGTACTGATCTATCAAAGTATTTATCTTTTTTCTTTAAGTCGTCTAATTTAATAAGATTTAAAAGTTCTTTTTTAGATACTAGTAAGTTTCCTTTAAACTTTATATTACCTATCTTATACCTGGGACCTTCAACCACTGTAAAAGTAATATAGATTCCATTTTTTTTAAATTCTACCTTTGGCTGTCCAACTCTTACATCTACAAAACCCCTATTTGCATAAAAGGCCTCAATTGCAGCCACGTCCCTGTCTAAGAGCTCTTCTTTAAATATTCCACTTCCAGTTAACCATGAAAACCATCCCCTTGTCTTTAAGGCCAGGACATCCTTTACATCATCTTCGTCTAATTGTTTAACCCCTTTTATGGTGATTTTCTTTATATAGAGTTTTTTACCTTCCTGAATATGTAAGATAAGTTCTGCTCTACCAACAGATATTTTCTTTACCTCATACGATATTTTTACATTATAATAACCTTTCTTTTTATACAATTCTCTTATTTTTTCTAGATCTGAACTGAGTACCTTTAGATTTAAAAGTCCTTTAGGCTTTGTATCCATAGCCTCTAAAATATCATCTTTATCAATATTTTTAGCCCCTTTTATCTCAATTGTCCCTATAATGGGCTTTTCTTTTACAATAAAAGTAACTATTTTCCCATCTACTGTATCTTGTACATCCGCAGAAATATCATCAAAGTACCCAGTTTTATACAACCTTTTTAAATCCTCATCTATTGTTTTTAAATCAAATACACTACCTTTAGTTGTTTTTAACCGCATCAAAACAACATCAGAACCCAAGACTTTATTTCCTTTAACTTTTATATCCTTAATTACCATTTTGTGATATGCAGCCTCTTTTACCTGTTGTGCCAATAATGACAGAGCAGACATTAATTCTAATATGGAATTTTTTGATATTGAAATTGTTCTAGTGCCACCCAATTCATAAGGATCAACCACCATGGCATCAATGCTAAAACCTTCACCTATTTGAGTGAAACTCCCGTACAAACCAAAATCTGCCCCAGCCAAGATTGTTAGGTCTTTAACAATGCTGGAATCTAGTTCAGTAATTCCCTGCTCTCGTAGTAAGGCCATAGTATCTTGCAATGGAAAAACAGAAAACCCCTTTTTTTCCAGCTCTTTTTTTATGAGCTTTGGCAAATCTTCTACTAAATAAGAATACTTAGGAGATCCATTATATCCAAAAGGGAGGACTAAGATGGTTTTTGTCTTGCAATATGCAAAGGAGGCTAGAAAAACACTCATAACTATAAAAAAAACAAAGATTTTTCTCATTGGATCTTCCCATGTTTAAGTTTTAAAACCCGTCCCATTAGATTGGCAAGCTCCATGTTATGGGTCACCACTATTATTGTAAGTCCCATATCTTGATTTAAATTTTTGAATATTTCCCCCACCTTTGCAGCATTTTCTCCATCTAAATTACCTGTTGGCTCATCAGCAAGCACTACTTCAGGCTCTCCTACAAGTGATCTAGCCAGGGCCACAAGCTGCCTCTCACCACCAGATAAGGTATTTACCATCTGTTTCTTCTTTTTCTCCATACCAACTAAACCAAGCACAAAAATAGCCCTTTTATACGCCTTTTTTCTCTTAATCCCCCTTATAATCATAGGCATGGCAACGTTTTCCAATACATTAAATTCAGCGAGGAGGTGGTGGAACTGAAACACAAAGCCAATATATTTGTTTCTAAATAAGGCCCTTTGAGATTCATCCATTGATGTCAAATCCATGCCCTTAAAAAAAACCCTTCCTAAACTCGGTCTGTCAAGCCCTCCAAGTATGTGCAGCAAAGTACTTTTTCCAGATCCTGAGGCACCCACAATAGCGACGCTTTCGCCTTTTTTTATATTTAAATTTACTCCCTTTAAAATACTTAATCTTTCATTGGGCAATACAATATCTTTAGTCACACCTTCTACTTTATATAACAGTTTATTCATACCTTAGCACCTGCGCTGGTTCTACCTTTGCTGCCTGGGATGCTGGATATAGGGTAGCTAAGAAACAGAGCAACATCGCCACGACCCCTATAAGCACAAGGTCTAAGGAACTATATTCAATTGGAAGGTGATCTAAGTAATAAACATCCTTAGGCAATTTTATAAATTGATATTTTTCAATAAGGTATCCAAGCGCTAATCCAAATATATATCCAACAAAAGTCCCAACAAAACCAATTAAGCTGCCCAGCAAGACAAAAATCCTTTTGATTTCTCTCTTTGTGGCACCCATTGATATCAAGATAGCTATATCCTTTTTCCTCTCCATAACAAGCATAAAAAGGGTTGTAATTATACTAAAAGACCCCACTAAGACAATCATTGCCAAAATTACGCCCATTGCAAATTTTTCAAGCTTCAGGGCGGAAAACAAATTTTTATTCATATCCATCCATGTCTGAATAAAATACGTAGGTCCAAGAATTTTTCTCAGGTGCCTGGCTATATCTGGTGCCTTGTATACATCATATAAACTCGCCTCAATGCCAGATACTACATCTCTTTTAAATCCTATTAATTTTTGGGCAGAAGGTATATTTGTATAAATCAGAGAAGAGTCATATTCATACATGCCTGTATCAAATATCCCTACTACCTTAAATGCCTTGATTTTGGGAATAAATCCAAAGGAAGAGGTTCCTCCAGTGGGACTCAAAATATTTAAAAAACTTCCCCTTCCCAATCCCAGTTTAAAGGCAAGCTCTTTTCCAATAATTACTGGTGGAATAGAAGAGGGGGACAAATCATCTATAGAACCCACAACCAAATCCTTTTCTAGCCTCAAAACCTTTTTGGCTAAATCAGGATCAATACCCCTTAAAACAACTCCTTTAACGCCATTTTGGGAACTCACCATTACTTCAGTGTACAAAAAAGGCATTGCCCCTTTTACACCTTGAACCTTATTTACCTTCTCACATACCTTTCCATAATCTGCAATAGGACCTTGCACACTGGTGATAATTAGATGAGCGTTGACACCTAAAATCTTTTCCTGAAGATTATTGGAAAATCCATTCATAACACCTAAAACAACAATTAAGGCAGCTACTCCAAGTCCAATACCTGCAATGGAAAAAATAGATATTACAGATATGAAGCTATGTTTTCTACGGCTTAAAAGATATCTAGTGGCAACAAAAAGCTCAAAGGATGACATATGTTACTTATCTTTTTCTGGCTTAAGTAGAGGGAACAATATCACTTCTCTTATAGATGGAGAGTCAGTAAACAACATAACGAGCCTATCAATTCCAATCCCTTCACCAGCAGCAGGAGGCATACCATATTCTAAGGCACGCACATAATCCTGGTCCATAAAATGGGCCTCTTCTTCTCCTTTGGCCTTTTCTTTTACCTGCTCTTCAAATCTCTTTTTTTGATCCCTGGGATCGTTCAATTCTGAAAAAGCGTTTGCCATCTCCCTTCCTGTAATAAAGAGCTCGAACCTGTCTGTAATTGATGGGTCTTTGTCATTGCGTCTGGATAGGGGAGAGACTTCTGTTGGATAGTGATATATAAAATGGGGCTGTATTAACTTTGGCTCCACCAAAAGATCAAAGAGTTTTGTTTGAATTTTTCCAAGACTCTCATACTCTTTTACATTTTCCCCAAGTTCCCGTACCAGATTTTTTGCCTTTTCTATATCTTGATATTGATCTTTGGAAAGCCCACCTATTTTTTCCAGTGATTCATAAAAACTGAGTTTGTTCCAGGGAGGGGTTAAATCTATCTCATTTCCCTGATAATTTACTTTCTGTGACCCCAAAATCTCCTGAGCCAGATAAGAAAACATATCTTCTGTTATCTTGAACAAATCATTGTAGTCAGCATATGCCATGTAGAATTCCAACATTGTGAACTCAGGATTGTGCTGTGTTGATATTCCTTCGTTTCTAAAATTCCTGTTGATTTCATAAACCCTCTCAAACCCACCAACCAACAATCTTTTCAAATAAAGCTCAGGAGCTATCCTTAAATAAAGCTTCATTCCCAAGGCATTATGATATGTCTCAAAGGGTTTGGCAGTAGCACCCCCTGGAATAACCTGCATCATAGGGGTCTCAACTTCCATAAACCCCCTTTCGTCTAAATATTGTCTAATCAACTTTAGTATTTTAGTCCTGGTCCTAAAGATCTCTCTAACCTTTGGATTTACTATAAGGTCAACGTACCTCTGCCTATATCTCGCCTCCACATCTTTTAGGCCATGAAATTTTTCAGGAAGGGGGCGAAGAGACTTGGTCACCAATTCAAAATCACTTACATTTAAGGTAAGCTCTCCTGTCTTTGTTAAAAAGGGCTTTCCTATAACACCAATTATATCACCAATATCCAGCTTTTTGAAAAATTTATACTTGTCAGCACCAAGCTCTTTTTGTTGCAAAAATATCTGAATCCTATCAGACCCATCCTGTATATGCGCAAAAGTTGCCTTTCCAAAGGACCTTACAGCCATCAACCTTCCAGCTATCACACTTTGTTCTTCAACCTTTTCAAGTTCTTCATTTGATAATGACTTATACTTTTCTTTTATCTCAATAATATCGTGTTTTTTTCTAAATGTGTTTGGAAAGAGATTTATTCCTTGTTTTTCTAATTTTTCTGCCTTTTCAAACCTTTGTTTTAATAAGCTACTCTTTGCCTCTGTACTACTCAATTTTCACTCCTTAAACATATTAAAATCTATCCATTTTTGTTACCTGGACCCAGTGGTCCTTTCCCATCTATCAGCTATCCACTGTCCACAAAATTAATTTTAAACCAAAACCTCTCCTTTGCCTGTATCCATTGCAAATAAAAAATTTAACAATCAAGCTTTAATAAGTTAAAAAAATCTTCCAGTCAAGAAATTTGAGACATGCTAAAGGACACTCACTCGTCTGTAGGGCTTAGACCCCCAACCATTTTTCCATCCCATGAAACCATATCCTCTTCTGGTTCCACATGGATTATTACGTGGGAGCCTGGAAGGTGTTTTTGAATGTCTTTTTCTATCTCACAACATATATCATGGCTCTTTTTTACGCTCATCTCCCCAGGGACCAAGAGATGAAATTCAATAAATCTTTTAGATCCCGATTTTCTTGCCTTTAGACCATGCCACTTACCAATGTCTTTTCTATGCTCTTTTATTATGGATTTTATCTTTTCTATTTCCTCATCTGGCAATGTATAATCCATAAGACCTGAAATTGATTTTTTTAAAACAGGATAAGACATCCTTAAAATATTTAAACCAATAAAGATTCCAATAATAGGATCTAAAAACCATAATTTTTTAGGATCTAAATACATTATAAAAAGGGTAACAACTAGTCCAACTGTACTCATAACATCACTTAATAGATGTTTTGCATCAGCTTCCAAAGCAATTGAATCAAATTTTTTGGCACCTTTAAACAAAATAAGACTCGTCAAAAAATTTATTGCCCCACAAATAATGGATAAAAATATTCCATATCCAATACCTGAAATAATGTGCGGATTAATTATCCTATCAATGCTTCCATATAAAATACCGATGCCAGCTAATAGGATTAAAAAACCCTCGAACGCACTGGATAAATACTCTATTTTGCCATGGCCATACAAATGGTCTTTGTCACTTGGACGCTGGCTAACAGTAACAGAATAGATTAAAAATATGCTGGCAAAAAGATTGATAAATGATTCAAGTGCATCTGATAAAATACCTATACTGGAGGTTATAAAATATGCACTGAATTTTATTACGATTGTAATTATGGCGGCAAACAGTGAATAATAGGCAAATCTTTTCATAAAAGAGCCCTAATACTTAATAATAATGCACAAGAAAAAACACCACACCACAAAAGAAAATCAAGTAATTTTTCTACATCGTAAACACTCCAATTTTTTTGTCCCCCTATTTTGGGCTTTATCTTTGTTTTCCCAAAATATATAGCTCTGCCCCCCATTTCACAATCAAATATGATTCCACATGCAGCCATTGGCCATCCAGCATTTGGACTCTCCATCTTTTTTGCATCCTCAATGGCCAATTTAACCTTTTTATAAAAATGAGTATCTCTAGTTTTTATAAAATAAAACAAAAACATACAGCAAAAGCTAATCCTGGCTGGAATAATCCCAAGGATATCATCCATTTTTGCCCCTGCCCATCCAAGTTCCCTCCATCTATCATTTTTATAGCCCCACATGGAGTCCATGGTACTAACTGTTTTATAAATCCAGAGGAATACAGGTCCGCCTATAAGCAAGTAAAAAAAAGGGGCAAAAAAACCATCATTTATATTTTCACTAAGGGTTTCTGATAGGGTTTTTAATATCTCTTTCTCATCCATATTAGATGTTTCCCTGCTAACCAAATAAGATAGTTTTTTCCTTGCACCATCTATATTGTTCTTTTTACACAAATCTATAACTTCACGGCCTTTCTCAATAAGCCCACCAAGGGATAAGCCTGCATATGCAAAATACAAACTTAATACGACTCCTAAAACAGGCAGGGATGTTAGAGAAAACACTACACCCCCCACCACCATACAGGAAATAATTAACGAAAAAATACCTGCAATCCTCAAGGGAATCTTATCTTGATTTCTAGATATAAGTTCTAATTTATTTAAAAGTTCTCCAATAAATCTAACAGGATGAGGCCAGAGTTCTACATCCTTAAAGATTAAATCCAATAAAAACGCAACAAAATAAAGAAAAATATTCATTTATTTGTGCTCCATTTTTTTACCTGCCTGTATGCCTCATACACACAAATAGCAACAGAGCTAGATAGATTTAAGCTCCTGGTTTTCCCCCACATTGGGATACTGACTTTATGGGGATATAAGTTCAAAAGATAATCAGGAAGCCCCCTTGTCTCAGGGCCAAACACCAGAAATTCATCTCCTAAAAATTTGTGTTCATATATTGATTGTTCTGCCCTTTTTGTGGTGAAAATCAATTTCTCTGGAGCAGGTTTTACATCCTTTAAAAAAGCATCCCAATTTTTCCAAACAAAGAGATCCAAATATGGCCAATAATCCAGTCCTGCCCTTTTTAGATATTTGTCTTCTAAACTAAATCCCAGAGGTTCAATCAAGTGAAGAGGTGTGTTTGTAGCTACGCAAAGGCGAGCTATATTACCTGTGTTAGGCGGAATTTCTGGTTCAAACAACACAACATGCATATAATTAAAATGTCTGGAGAACAAAAAAATTAAAGGATGGACATTATTAAATATTTAGTTATTTGTAGTTTTAAATAAAAAATGGGCGGTCAGGGATTCGAACCCCGGACTTCCACCGTGTGAAGGTGGCACTCTAACCACTGAGTTAACCGCCCATGTGAAGACAATCTAATTTAAAAGTTGAAAAAATTCAAGTGATAAATAATCAAAAAATGAACAGAGAATTCTTGACTTAAAAAAATATTTAAAATAGATTTTATAACATGACAGATGTTACACAATCTAACAATATCACCCATCAAATTCCACCAGAAATACTAGAAGAATATCTCAAAAAGTATGTTAGCAAATTCATTAAAAAAGAACTGGAACAATTTGTTCTTTTAAATGAACAACGGGCCAAAGAACTTTCCTTAATGGAACGCTTTATTAGGGTTGAAGAGGAACTCAAGGCCTTAAGGGAAATGGATGCAGCTAGATTTGAAGCCGTGGATAAGAAATTCAATGCCCTCCTAAACGAAATAGCTGCCAGGTTTGAAGCTACTGACAAAAGATTCGAGGCCCTACAAAAAGAAATGAATGCTAGATTCGAAGCTGTTGACAAAAGATTCGAGGCCATGGATAAAAGATTCGAGGCCATACAAAAAGAAATAAATGCCAGATTCGAGGCTATTGACAAAAGATTTGAAGCTATTGATAAAAAATTCGAAGCATTACAAAGAGAAATGAATGCTAGATTTGAAGCTGCTGACAAAAAATTCGAGGCGTTACATAGAGAAATAGAGGTGAGATTCAACGCTCTGGATAAAAGATTATCATTTTTACAGTGGGTTGTAGGTATAGGGTTTAGTGCTGTTTTGTGTGTAACTTCTCTGATGCCTCTCTGGTTAAAACTATTACTTCATTTATAATCTTTTTTTGTAAATTCCTCAATAGTCTTATAGACAACTTAACTTCTTCTAATTGCATTTTACAAACTATTTTTTACCAAGGTTACTCCATAAAAAAATTCCCTCAAATCACTGGTAAAATCTATTTTAACCTCTTTTTCTATCTCAATTTTGACACCCTTGTTATCCTGCATTAGTCTTTGCATCTGTGCTTCGTTTTCATCCCGATTCCA
>JAMOQN010000152.1 GCA_027063985.1 Desulfohalobiaceae bacterium | reverse complement strand
CTCCATAAAAAAATTCCCTCAAATCACTGGTAAAATCTATTTTAACCTCTTTTTCTATCTCAATTTTGACACCCTTGTTATCCTGCATTAGTCTTTGCATCTGTGCTTCGTTTTCATCCCGATTCCAAGTGCAAGTTATATACACAATCCTTCCATACTTTGGCACTATTTTTATGGCCAAATTCAATAATTTTTTCTGTAACTTCATTATGTTCTTTAAAAAAATATCATCAATACGCAATTTAAGATCAGGTCTTCTGCATATAACTCCAAGTCCTGAACAAGGGCTGTCAATGAGTATAGTAGATGGGTTCTTTTTTAAAGGACTTACCTTTGTACAATCTGAAACAAAAATAGGAATATCATTTAATTTTAGACGAAATAGCTCTTTTTTTAATCCCAAAAGCCTATTTATATCAATATCACTTGCCCATATTGGCAATTTATCTTCCTCTAGTAAAAAAGTTGTTTTTCCCCCAAAACCAGCACACATATCCCAGATTGGAATGTTCCAATTATTAAAATGTAAATCTATTAGTATTTTCTGGGATTCAAAAGATTTTCTACTAATAATTCCCTGTTTTTCAAAATATTCAATATCTATTTCATGACTATCTTCCAGAGCATACAATCTATTGTTTATTTTTTGTTTAATGTGATTATTTTTATTTAATAAGTTTATTATCTCTTTACTTGATTTGTTCCTTTTATTTATCCGTATTCCAATAAATGGCTTACACACAGATTTTTTTAAAAAAATTTCTGCATTTTTATCACCATATTGAGAAATTAAAATTTTCACTAAAAATAAGGGCAATGAATAATATATTGAATAAAACTCTTCCATGGAACCTGTATTTTTAATATAAAATTCCCGTGATATAAACTCATCTTTATTCCTGCAAATAGTCCTAAGTACCCCATTTGCAAGAGATGTTAGCCCTCTACTTATCCTTTTTTTTATATATTCTACATAAAAGTTAACGCTCGCATAATCTGGAATCCCATCAAGATATAAAATTTCATAGACACCTAGACACATGCACAAGACAAATTTTTTCGGCAATTTTTTAAACTGCCCCCTTATCCTGGACTTTAAAATAAAATAAAGTCGCTCCCTTAATCTAAAATATCCATAAACTAGTTCTGTTATAAGGGCTTTGTCCTGTTTTTTTTGAACATTTTGCAGGACCAAATCCAGAGCATGCTGAATATGCATGCCCTTTTGTATTTTAATAATAGCATTAATTGCAATTTCCCTCGAAGACAATTTCTTACTACCCTTCATGGTGCTTTTTCACAAACATCTCCAAGGCCCACCGAACTTTTTCAATGGACACAAGTGTATCTATACATGGACCACACGGCCTTACATTTAATATTCCAAATACAGGCAAGGGATATGTATCTTGAATTCCAGATGCTAAATCCTTTTCACATGCAACAGCAATAATAAACTCTGGTCTATTTTCCACTACAATCCTTCTGGCAATGGTACCACCTGTGGCAATGGCCATTTTTACACCATAATCATCTCTTAATTTAAGGAGATCACCAACAGGACACTTTCCACACCTCTTACAATTTTCAATGTGGTATGTGAGTCTATTATTGCATCGACTATTTTGCAGACAGTGGGGAAGCAAAATTAAGACTCTATTTGGAGCATATCTGTTACCTTCATTTAACACCATTTCATTGTTTATGTTTATAAAAGATGCCCGAACCTTTTCTTTTGGTACACCTAAGATCTCACCTACAAAGGTCATTAAGGGCAAAAACAACTTTATGGCAAGCCCCCTGGTCTTTCTTGAAAAAAGTACTGGTCTTTTAAGCAATATAGAAAGAATTAAAGAACTAGAACTCCACAGAACTAGCAGGATAATAGAAAAAACAAAAATACCAAGGAGAATTGGTGCAATGGGATGGATATTGGATAGACCAATTACTGGAATCAACCAAAAGAAAAGTAAAAATATTATAATGAAGGTAGAAGAGACAAGAAGTAAGGATATAAATATCCTCTTTTTAACAGAAACCTCACTTTGAATCTTTCCCCTTAGCTTTGAATATAAATTGTCATCCATAAATAACTATGACTTATTAGCTAAATAACCACATGCAAATTGCTCAGCTGTGAGTATCTTTGAAGATTCTGGCTTTAATTTTGGAACCAAATAGGATCTATCCATGCATGCAATTTCTAAAAAACCATCTCTAATACCTAAAATTTCCCCAGGACTAACTCCTCGTGATAATTCATTTCCTATCTTTCCTGGATAAACCTGGACCTTTACCCACCTTTTCTTCGCCTGAAAATTAAAATATGCCATGGGCCATGGATACAGCGCCCTTATTTTATTGTGGATATTTATAGCTGAATCTTTCCAATTAATAAGTCCCATATCTTTAGAGAGCTTAGGGGCATAAGAGGCACAGCTATCGTCCTGTTTTATTGGGATGACCCTTCCCTTTTTTATTTTTTCCAGGGTGTTAATCAAAAGTTCTCCACCTAATTTTGCCAATTCATCATGTAAATCTTTGGCAGTATCATTTATACCTATTGCAAGGGCCTTTTGAGACAGAATTGGACCTGTATCCAGACCCTCATCCATTTGCATAATAGTTACACCAGTTACCTTTTCCCCATTTAAGATTGCCCACTGGATCGGGGCCGCACCCCTGTATTTTGGTAGCAGAGAGGCATGGACATTCACAGTACCAAAGGTGGGAATAGAAATAACGTCACCAGGTAGAATTAGACCATAGGCTACCACGATAAATAAATCAGCCTTAGCATCTCTTAATCTGGCCTTTATCCCATCATTCTTTAAATTTTTGGGCTCAATTACTTCTATTTTATGCTCAAGGGCCAATCTCTTCACTGGAGTAGATGTAACTTTCTGCCCCCTCCCAGCCTTTTTATCTGGCTGGGTAACCACTAATGTTACTTCTCCTCCATCCCATAAAAGGAGTTTTTCTAAAATAATCCTGGCAAAATCAGGACTGCCAAAAAAAACTGTCCTCATCTTTTTCTGGCCCTTTTTTGTATTTTTTTCAATTTTTTCTCATACATAGTTTTTTTTAATTTTCCAGCATAATCTATAATTAATCTACCATTTAAATGATCCACCTCATGTTGAATACAAACAGACAGTAATTCATGAGCTGAAATATCATGCTCTTTGCCATCCACATCCAAAAATCTCACTTTGATCTTTTCTGCTCGTTTAACATTGCATCTAAATCCTGGGAAACTGAGGCAACCTTCTTCTCCCTCAACTTCGCCTTGTTTTTCATAAATTTCAGGATTAATTAATACCATGGGATTTTCCCGTTTCTCAGGCCCAGATATATCCACTGTAACGATTTTCTTTAAAATACCAATTTGTGGTCCAGCAAGGCCAATACCCTTATTTTCATACATGGTTTCTAACATATCTTCTGCAAGCTTCTTTATTTCCTCATTAATATCTTGTATTAGATCTGTTTTTTCCCTGAGAATGGGATCAGGATAACATACAATCTTTCTAACCGACATAAATTAACTCCTAAAACCATGCTCTCTGCATGGTCTAAATATCTAATATGAACTTCTTCTAATTCTACGCCTTTTTAATCTCTCTAATCCTTATCCCCAATTCACGAAGCTGTTTGTTGTCAACATTTGAAGGGGCATCGGTAAGTAAGCAAGCTCCTTTTTGGGTCTTTGGAAAAGGAATAACTTCCCTAATACTCTGTTTGTTTAAAAGTAACATAATAAGTCTATCAAACCCAAATGCAATACCACCATGGGGTGGTGCACCAAATTTTAATGCATTTAATAGAAACCCAAACTTTTCATTTGCTTCCCTCTCCTCTATACCAAGGGCCTTAAACATCTTCATCTGAAGCTCATAGGAATGGATACGTATTGAACCTCCACCTATTTCATTTCCATTAAATACAAGGTCATAGGCCCTGGCCCTTGCATTTTGAGGATCACTTAAGATCTTATCTCTGTCCTCATCCTTTGGAGAGGTAAAAGGATGGTGACATGCCTCCCACCTTTTTTCATCACTATTGTACTCAAACAATGGGAAATCTATAATCCACACAAAATTCATTTTACCAGGGTCAATTAGATTAAATCTCTCTCCAAGCTTGACCCTTAAATTGCCCAAGGCATCGTTTACCACATCATCTGATGCAGCCTGGAAAAAAACTATATCCCCAGGTTTTAGCTCCAATCTTTCTCCAAGTTTTTTCTTCTCCTCTTCACTCATAAATTTAACTATTGGAGATTGCCATTCATTCTCTTTTATTTTTATCCATGCAAGCCCCTGGGCACCAAAGGTCTTCACATATTCTGTGTAATCATCTATCTCTTTTCTAGAAAGTACTGCTCCTCCTGGTACCTTTAATGCCTTAATCAGAGGTGCCTTTGCAAATACCCTAAAATTAGACCCCTTAAATATATCTGTTATATCCTCTAAAAACAATTCAAATCTAGTATCTGGCTTATCCACTCCATATTTTTCCATAGCATTTTTATAGCTCATTCTGGGAAATGGAATAGAAACATCTACATCTAAAGTTTCCTTAACAAGAGTATGAATCATCTTCTCAGCCACATCCATCACATCTTGTTCTTCAACAAAACTCATTTCCATGTCTATTTGGGTAAATTCTGGTTGTCTATCTGCCCTCAAATCTTCATCCCTAAAGCATTTAACAATTTGATAATATCTATCTAAGCCTCCACACATAAGAAGCTGTTTAAAAAGCTGAGGACTCTGAGGTAAGGCAAAGAATTTTCCATAATGCAACCTGCTTGGAACCAGGAAATCACGGGCACCTTCTGGTGTAGATTTTGTCAAAAAAGGGGTCTCAATCTCTAAAAATCCGTTTGAATTAAGAAAATTTCTGATACTCTGTGCAGCCCTGTGTCTAAAAATTATATTTTCTTTTAGCTTATTTCTCCTGAGATCGAGATACCTGTATTTTAACCTTAAATTTTCTGATACATCGATCCTGTCTTCAATTAAAAATGGGGGTGTCTTTGATATATTTAAAAGCTTCCAATCGGTTACTACTACTTCTATCTCACCAGTTGTGAGCTTTAAATTTTCCATGCCCTCAGGTCTTCTCCTGACTTTTCCCTTGATTGCCAGCACATATTCAGACCTCAACACATGGGCCTCTGAGTGTGCCTTTTCATTTAC
>JAMOQN010000151.1 GCA_027063985.1 Desulfohalobiaceae bacterium | reverse complement strand
TTCTATCTCCTCTATTGAGAGCCTGAATCTCACTCCTGTTGCTGCAACCACATTTTCTTCAATCATTGTAGAGCCAAAGTCGTTTCCACCAAAAAACAGGGCAAGCTGGGCAATTTCTGGTCCCATGGTGACCCATGATACCTGGATATTGTCAAAATTATCCAGCACTATCCTGGATATGGCGAGAAGTCGCAAATATTCCACTGATGTGATCTTTCTGGCCTTAATGCGCGTGTTGTCTGGTTGAAATCCCCAGGGGATAAAGGCAGTAAATCCCCTGGTTTTATCTTGCAGATCCCTTAACCTTATAAGATGGAGTATCCTATCTTCCATTGTTTCCACATGGCCAAACATCATTGTGGCAGTTGTTTTTAATCCAAGCTTGTGGGCTGTCTCCATTACATCCAGCCATTCAGTTGCACTGCATTTATTTGGAGAGACCTCTTCTCTTACTCTATCAACCAATATCTCAGCCCCACCTCCTGGGATAGAATCAAGGCCTGCTGCAATTAACCTCTTAATTACTTCTTTTATGGAAAGGTTATTTAATTTACTAAAATGGACTATTTCAGGTGGGGAAAAACCATGCACATGGATGGTGGGAAATTTCTCTTTTATATGAGTTAGCATGTTTTCATAAAAGTCCAATTTGAGGTCTGGATGATGGCTTCCCTGCAAAAGTATTTGTGTTCCTCCAAGCTCAAGGGTCTCCTGGATCTTTTTGTCTAATTCATCAAAGCTCAATACATATCCACCATCCTCTCCAGGGGATTTAAAAAAAGCACAAAATTTACACCCGCACACACATATGTTTGAATAATTTATATTCCTGTCAACAACATAAGTAACAATATTTTCAGGGTGCTTTTTTTTGCGAATAAAATTTGCGAGATCTCCAAGCTCAAAAAAAGAAGCCTCTAAATACAATTTATAGGCCTCATCAAAGCTAAGCCTTTTACCCATTAAAACTTTGTCTATAATTTCTCTTAACATACACCAACTCACGTATAGATATTAAAAAAAGAGAGTTTTTAATGTTATTAAAGCTCGCCTTTCGTACGAATTTTATAGTTTCTCTTTTCCAGATAGTTTCCAAGCAAAATAGAGCTAAATATTACAAGGGGTATAGAGACTAGGAGTCTTATAATACTGAATTTTATACCCATAAATGAGGCCTCAAAGATGGTCATAGGGATCCTGCAAATTCCAGAAGCCCCAAGGTAGGTAAAAATAACAGACAGTTTTGCTCCTTTTTTAAATAGAGTGTAGGCAACAGGAAATGCTACATACAGTCCACCAACTGTTGTTCCTGCAAGGAGTATCACCCAGAAATAACTCATCATGCCAGAACCTTCACCTAGGTGTTTTTCCACTTTTTCTTTTTTTACCCATACTTCAAAAAGCCCAATTAAGATAAATGCACAGGGTAAAATTTTTAGCATCTCTATTGCAAAGGTTGTAAAGTTAAGTCCTATTTGTTTACCTGGCTGAAAATTCATTACAAATGATGCCACGATGAATATAAAATAAAGGACAATAAATGTGCTTTTAATAAAGTTGTTTTGTTTATTCATATCAACTCTCCAAAGAAAAATCCAATTGCAATAGCAACAATGATGCTTATAATAAAACTAATTAAATTTCTAATAATGGTAACCTTTGCGCCAAAATATTCTTTTTCCACAGGATAACTAAGCACTCCTACCATCATAAGAGTAGTGGTAAAGGCAGCGAGCACCATATAACTTACACCTTTTTTTAATAAAATCCCACATAAGGGATATGCAATAAATCCTGGCATCAATGTAATAGATCCAAAAATAGAAGCCAATATTACACTAAAAAACTTATTTTTAGTACCCAGATAATTTATTATCATCTTGTCTGGAACTAAAAAAAGTACAATTGAAACTAATATAAGCATGACCAAAAATGCAGGTAATATATTCATAAATTTTTTATATGCAATCTTAAGTGCCTTAATAGTTTTGTTTTTATCAAAAATAAAAGATATGATTAATGCACATATTGTAATACTAAGTAAATAGTAAAACATATAAATTCCTTTTTATTTAATTAGGTAAAATGTTAAACATTCCGTCTCTTTCAATAGGGATGAGGCCGCAGCCTTCTATCATTTCTATTAATTCTTTTTTGGTAAGCACATTAGGTGATCTTGCCCCTGCCATGTGGCCAATTTTCTCTTCTACAACTGTTCCGTCAAAATCATCTGCCCCAAAGTAAAGTGCACTCTGGGCAAGTTTTAAACCAAGCATTACCCAATAACTCTTTATATGGGGAATATTATCCAGCATAAGCCTTGATATGGCTATTGTCTTTAGAGCTTCTATCCCTAAGACAGATTTTTTAACTTTAATTTTGCTCTTTTTTGGTAAAAAAGGAAGGGGTATAAAACATACAAATCCACTGGTTTTATCCTGAAGCCTTCTTAACTTGTCTAAATGGTCAATTCTGTGGACAAAAGATTCTATGTGGCCAAAGAGCATGGTGCAGTTTGTCTTTATTCCCAGGCTGTGCGCTATTTCCATTATTTCCAGCCACCTTTCGCCACTAATTTTTTCAGGACAGATCTTGTTTCTTATCTCAGGATCAAAGATCTCTGCCCCTCCCCCAGGCATCATGTCAAGCCCAGCTTTTTTTAGCTCTATTAAAACTTCATCAACCCTCAGACCTGAAATTTTTGATAGGTGTTGAATTTCAACTGCAGTAAAACATTTTAATGTTGCCTGTGGTACGAGTCTTCTTATCAATTTTAACATCTCTACATAATAGGAAAAAGGAAAGTCTGGATGACATCCACCAACTATATGGATTTCTTTTATTGTTAAAGGGAGATCTTTTATCTTTTTCTCTATATCTTCAAGGGTAAGTTCAAATGAACCATTTTCTCCTTTTTTTCGGGAAAACACGCAAAACTTACATTGATTAACACAGACATTTGTATAATTTATGTGCTGGTTTAACACATAGGTTGTTTTTTTTCCGTGTAATTTTTCCCTTTTTAGGTTGGCAAGATATCCTAAGATTAATGGATCTGGTATGTTATACAGTTTTATGGCCTCCTCATTTGTGATCCTTATGTTATTTAAAATTTTTTCAAAGATATCTTCGATCTTGTATTTTTTTAATTTATTTTGCATGATTTAAATCCATACCAATTGGTTTGAAGAGGATTTTAGGAGCCCGTGTATAAAAGTCAACAAAAATATGTAAAGAGGTATAGTTTATGAGAAAGCTTAACTTTGCAATATCTCCATGTCCAAATGATACCTATATCTTTGGTGGACTGCTATTAAAAAAGGTGCCTTTCCCCATTGAAATAGATTTTCTCTTAGAAGATGTAGAAAAACTTAATAATCTCTGTATCCAAGGCATATATGATGTAATCAAGGTAAGTTGTGCAATATATTCACAGGTAAAGGATAAATATATTTTACTTAGGTGTGGTGGCGCAATTGGTAGGGGATGTGGTCCAGTGGTTGTATCAAAAAAAGGTTTTTCCATATCCCAGATCCAAGATAAGTCTATAGGAATTCCTGGTAAAAATACAACTGCCTTTTATATATTTAAAAAGGTCGTGCCTGATTTTAAGGGTAGAATTATAGAGCTTAGATATGATAAGATTATTCCCGCAATATTAGAGGGAGGCATAGATGCAGGCATCCTTATCCATGAGGCCCGTTTTACATTTGGTGAATATGGACTGGAGTTGATAATTGACCTTGGCAAGTGGTGGGAAGATACAACAAGCTATCCCATTCCTTTAGGTTGCATCTTGGCAAAAAAGGAACTTGGAGAAAGGGTAATTGGACAAATTGAAGATGGTATAAAGAGAAGTATTGAATATGCAGAAAAAAATTTAGATGATATTTGGCCATTTATTAAACAAAATGCCCAGGAAATGGATGATAGCACAATAAAAAAACATATTAAGGCCTTTGTAAATGAATTTTCAAAGGATATTGGAGATGAAGGAAGGGCAGCAATTGAATTTTTGACTTCTTAATCCTTTAAAGATCATTTTTGGTTTCTATCCCATCCAGATACATTTCGGCAATTTGCTCGATAACTTTTTCTAAAGAAAGCCCTTTTTCAGGCTTAAACCAGAAGTATAACCAGTGCAGTGCGCTTATAATTGAAAAGGTCATAACTGTTGGATCAAATTTTTTTATTACTCCTTGATCCATAAGCTCCTTTAAAAAGTTCCTGAGTTGATGGACATTTTCTGTCTCTTTATCTAAAATTACCCTCTTTTTTTCTGGTGATAGAAATTCTATTTCATGTAACAGGATCTTATTAAAATTTTTGTTTTTTAAATATGTTGTGGCATATTCCAACATTATGTCTTTTAACTTCTCTTTTAATGGAACATCTAAATTTTTGTTCCTAGAGATTGCCTGTTTCATATTGTTTATAAGCTCGTCAGCTGCCCTTAAGCATATTTTAAAGAGGATTTCTTCTTTGTTTGTAAAGTGATGATATAAAGCAGCCTTAGAGATACCGACCTTTTGGGAAATCTCCCTGGTGGTTGCTTTTTCATAGCCTTTTTCATAAAAAAGTTCCTGGGCAGCGTTTAATATCTCAATGGCAGTGTCGTGGAACTTATCCTTTTTTTCAGACATGTATGGACTTCCTTTTTTATAAGTTTGTGGTTGAAAAATGAGAAAAAAATTTTAAGATACCAGCAGGTGTCATCTTTCTTACTGGTCGCCCATTAAAAATCATATTTTTTTAATTGTCAAGTTTTAATCATTTTCAGAGTCAAATTGGGTTTGTATTTATGTTGAACTTAAGGTAGTTATGTGTTAGACAAACTCCACATTTACCATATTTGGCTGAAAGT
>JAMOQN010000150.1 GCA_027063985.1 Desulfohalobiaceae bacterium | reverse complement strand
TTACCATATTTGGCTGAAAGTCAAATTGGTGGTCACAAATTTTGGGGAGGGATTTATATGGATTATAAGAACTTGATTTTTGAGGTTCATGACTACGGGATTGGCATTATTAGGCTTAACAGACCAGAGACATTAAATGCATTTAATAAAGATTTGGTTATAGAATGTATAGATCTATTTGAGAAAGTTAATAGAGATAATTCAGTGAGGGTGATTATATTAACTGGTTCCCAGGGTGCATTTTGTGCTGGAGGCGATATAAACTGGCTTCTAGCATCTAAAGAGCCCCTTCAGAAAAAAGAGATAATGGATTATACAAATCACATGGTTCTATCCATGGAAAAGGTTAAAAAGCCCATTATTGCGTGTGTTAATGGTGTGGCTGCTGGCGCTGGTACTGCCATGGTACTTGGGTGTGATATTATTTATGCATCAGAAGATGCCAAGTTCGCCCCAAATTTTATTCACATTGCAGCTGTACCTGATAGTGGTTGTAGTTGGTTTTTGCCCAGAAAAATAGGATATCACAAGGCGTTTGAACTTTTTTTAACTGGTAAAATTTTGGATGCCAAAGAGGCCTATGAAATGGGAATATACAATAAGATCTTTCCAGCTGACAAATTGGAACAAGAGACTATGAAACTTGCTAAGAGACTTTCTTATGGACCAACTTATGCAATGCAGGCGATTAAAACCATGCTCAAGATGAGCTTTAAAAATGATTTGAGCACACAGTTGGATATAGAGGCGTATTATCAGGTAATGGCCTGGTGTGATTCAGATTTTATAGAGGGTGTAAATGCATTTTTTGAAAAGAGAAAACCAAATTTTAAAAGATAATAGGAGATTATAATGAATATTAGTGTTGAATTAGTAAGAAAACTTGCTAAAATGGATCCAACCTTTAGGGAAACCTTTTATTCCTTTGTTGATGAATTTTATAAGGATCAAGAAAAATTTTTAACAAAAGAGGATATTAAAGATTTAAATTCAAAATTAGAGTCTATTTCTGATCTTAGTATATTAAAAAAAGAATTTGAAGCTTTAAAAACAGAACACTTATCTTTGCAAAAAAAGCTAGATGAAAAACTTAAAGAAAATGATGAAAAAATAAAAGAGCTCACATCACATATAACTTCTGTAAAAGACTTATTTACATCAAAGATTGAGGAACTAATAAAAATACAAAAAGAACTTATATCTTCTGTTTCAAAAAATAAAGAAGTTGATTATTCGCCTGTTATATCCTGTATTGAGGACAACACAAAGGGACTTAAAGAAATAACAAAGGAATTTAAAGAAAGTGTCAGTGGCCTTTTGAAAAACATAAAAAAGATTTCAACTAATAGGATTTTATCTAACTTACCAAAAACACTGAAGAAAAAATTGAGCCTTAATTTGAAAGAACATCTTAAAGCTAAAACTTTTGAAATTAAGGGAAACAAGATTCAGTTTCCTATTTTTGGTAGAGGGACCAAAAATAAAAAATCACACACTGTAGTTGGTACTATCTTGGATTCGCCAACTAAAAAGGATATTGATGAATTTGTAGATGCAGTCTCGCACCTTCAAAAGGAAAAAGAACTGCCTTCAGCCTTGTTAAAGGTTGTGGTGGTAGAACAAATCGAGGAAGATCTTGAAAAAATAGCTGAAAAAATGGGTGTTTCTATAATCTGGATGCAAGATTTATAGGAGAATTTGATGAAAAAGAATGAGATCCAAAGAATTCTAAAAAAAGCAAAGCAAGAAGGTTCAAAGACATTAGATGAGAGTATATCCAAGTCCATATTGTCCTTGTATGGTGTTAGTGTAGTAGACGAGATAGAAGTAGTTGATCTTGATAGTTTAAAACAAGTTGCAAAGACATGGGGATATCCTCTGGTCCTTAAAGGGATATCAAAGGATATCCCCCATAAATCTGAGATGGGTTTGGTCTTAACAAACCTATATAATTTAGAAGACCTTAAGAAGGCATATAACTCTTTAGAATCTAAAAAGGATCTAGGTATTGAAAAAATAATAGCTCAGCCACAAATCAAGGGTTCCAGAGAGTTTGTGGTTGGGATGTTTAGGGATCCTGATTTTGGGCCTGTGGTTATGTTTGGCCTTGGCGGAATCTTTACCGAGGCCATAGGGGATTTTGCACTTAGGGTGTGTCCAATAACCCTTGATGAAGCTGTAAGATGTGTAAATGAAATAAAATCTAAGGCCTTACTTGGAAATTTTAGGGGAGAGCGGGCGGTAAGTATAGATAAATTGGCAAGGATATTAGTGGCTCTCTCAGAACTAGCCCTTGAGTTTGAGGATATTAAAGAGATAGACATAAACCCTGTAAAAATAACCAAAGATGGAGATGTAATTGCAGTTGATGCATTGATTGGAATCGAGCAAGATCCCTGTTTTAGAGTATATCCAGATAGGGTAGCCCCTAAGAACTTGAGAAAGTTCTTTTATCCTGAATCAGTGGTATTTATTGGCGCCTCTTCAAAGTTGGGGAAATGGGGACATCTTCTACCAACAAATGTAATAAGCGGTGGATATGAAGGAGAAATATACCTTGTAAATAAAAGGGGTGGAGAGGCCTTTGGGAAAAAGATGTATTCGAGTCTAGACCAGCTGCCAGATTCCATTGACTTGGCTGTAGTCACCATTCCTGCGAGGTTTGTCATTGATTTGATACCCAAATTGGCAAAAAAAAATATACACCACATGTTGCTCATAGCCTCAGGGTTTTCTGAAGCAGGAGAGGAAGGTAAAAAATTACAACGGCGTCTTGTTCAAGTTGCAAAGGAAAATAATGTTTTTATTGTTGGTCCAAACACAATGGGACTTTGTAATCCCCATGTAAATTTTCATTGCATTGGGACGTTGGTACAACCAAGACCTGGCAGGACTGCCATGGTATCTCAATCTGGAAATGTGGGAGTTCAATTACTATCTTTTGCTACAGATCAGGGTATAGGTATTAGAGGATTTTGTGGATCAGGGAATGAGGCCATGGTGTGTATTGAAGATTATCTTGAGGCGTTTTATGAGGATAATTTGACCTCTACAGTGATGTTGTATGTGGAAAGTGTAAAAAATGGAAGGAGATTTTTTGAGCTAGCCAAGAAAGTGTCCAAGAAAAAGCCTGTAATTCTTCTAAAGGGTGGAGAAACCGATGCTGGAGTTAAGGCAGCTTCAACACACACTGGTGCAATGGCAACAAATGTTAAAGTATTCAATGCCATGTGTCGGCAGGCAGGAATATTAAAGGTTGATGCCCCTACTGATCTTCTAGACCTTGCTGCATCTTTTTCTTCCCTTCCCCTTCCAAAGGGCAATAGAGTGGTTATAGTTACATTAGGTGGTGGCTGGGGTGTTATAACTGCTGATCTTTGTGCTAGATATGGACTTGAGCTCTCAAAAATCCCTCAAGAATTAATTGAACTTATTGATGAAAAACTCCCTGATTTTTGGAGCAGAACAAATCCAATAGACCTTGTGGGGAATTGGGACATTGAACTTCCAAAGACCATACTGGAAAAGGTCCTTAGTTGGGATGAATGTGATGCCGTAATAAATTTAGGGATATTAGGTAGAAAGTACTTTATGAAAAGGTATACTTCATCAATTGAAAAGAGCGATCCTACGTATTCAAAAGAATTTTTAGATAATACAAAAGAAATGGTGGAAGCATATGAGAGAGATTTTTTGAAAGTGTGTGCGAAAATGATGGATAAATATGAAAAGCCAATTTTTGGTGTTCGGCTAAACACAGAGTATAATGATAAAACTGTTTATGAAGTTCATGGTTCAAGATATAAGACTGTTTGCTACAATTCCCCTGAAGATGCTGTAAAGGCGTGTGCTAAGATGTATGAATATTTTGTCTGGCTATCAAGGAGTTAAAAGATGTTATTTGAACAGGGTCCAATTAGGCCACCTAGTGAAGCATATAGTCTGCTCCTTAGGTTTACAAGAAATTGTCCATGGAATAAGTGTGAGTTTTGCCCAGTGTACAAGGGAGCCAGGTTTTCAAAAAGACCTTTAAACGAAATCTTGCAGGATATTGATACAGTCAGATTTATTTTGGACGATCTTAGGGAGAGGTCATGGAAACAGGGATATGGTGGTGAGTTGACAAGGGAATTTATATCAGAGATTCTCAGGGATCCCAATATACATGAACAATATAAACACGTTGCAGCCTGGGCATATCGCGGAAGTTTTACTGTGTTTATACAGGATGCAAATAGCCTTATTATGAAGACTGAGGATTTGGTTAAGGCAATTAGGTATTTGAAGGAAAAAATTCCGCAAATTACCAGAATTACAACTTATGGTCGTGCATCCACCATTGCCAGAAAAAGCCTTGAAGAAATAAAGGAATTAAAAGACGCTGGTCTGAGCAGGATCCATGTGGGGATGGAGTCAGGATCAGATAATGTCCTTAAATTAGTAAAAAAAGGGACAACTGCAAAGCAGCTTATTTTGTCAGGCCAAAAGGTAAAACAGGCTGGTATTACCCTATCAGAGTACATAATGCCAGGGCTTGGGGGAAAAGGGCTTTGGAAAGAGCATGCTCTATGTTCAGCTCAGGTCTTAAATGAGATTAATCCTGATTTTATAAGACTTCGTACCTTACAAATTATTCCAGGTACTCCACTTTTTGAAAGGTATAAAAAAGGAGAATTTAAAAAACTACATGAAGATGAGGTAGTTAGGGAAATTAAACTCTTTATAGAAAATTTAGATGGAATAACAAGTACTCTAACTTCAGATCATATTAGAAATTTACTTGAGGAAGTAGAAGGAAAATTCCCTGAAGACAAGGAGAAGATGTTGGGGGTAATTGACGAGTATTTATCACTCCCAGATGAAGACAGGCTTTTATTTCGTCTTGGAAGGAGAGGTGGGGGACTTAGATCTGTTAAAGAGCTGGCCAACCCATATATAAAACAAAGGCTCAAAAGGGCAAAACAGGAGCTAGAGTCTTCAGAAGGTATGGATATAGAAAAATTAATTGAAGAGATGTTGGGTCAATACTTATGAGTATTGATACAATTGTAAGCACATTAAATTCATTCATTGGAAAATCCATTTTAGTCTCTGCGTTTTTTTGCTTTTTAGGTGGAGTGCTCGCTAGTTTAACCCCTTGTGTATATCCACTTATTCCAGTTGTTGCCTCATATGTAGGTTCAAGGTCTGTGCATAATTCTAAAACCAACTCTTTTTTTATGTCCCTTTCATACGTGATGGGAATGGGGGTTGTATATTCTATTTTAGGGGTATTTGCTGCGATAACAGGCACCCTCTTTGGCAGGATTGCAACAAATCCAATAAGTTATTTTTTTGTGGGGAATTTGTTTTTATTACTTGGCCTAAATGTTTTAGATGTAATCCCTCTGCCTGTTATTTCTCCAAAAAATCCAGAAAAAAAAGGTTTTTTAGGCGCTTTTTTCGTGGGTGCAGCCTCGGGTCTTATAACCTCTCCTTGTACTACCCCTATACTTGGTGCAATTTTATTTTACGTTGCTTCCACAAAGAGTATTTTGTGGGGCAGTGTGCTTATGTTTTCTTTTTCAATGGGAATGGGTATGCTTTTATTAATTGTTGGGACCTTTTCTGGTATTTTGACGTCTCTTCCTAAACCTGGCGCATGGATGGAAAACATAAAAAAATTTCTGGCATTTTTACTCATATTAATTGGCGAGTATTTTTTGATAAAGACAGGACAGATGATGTAGCCTATTGTGGTGTCTTGCCTCAGACGGAATTGGAATTTTCCTCAAAGTATATTAGCATATTCATGCTGGATTTCAGGTTCATAAAAATTGGCCTCCAACAGCCCAGATTTAAGATTATCTATCTTTACTATCTGAGGCACTGCTCCTAAGTATTCAAAAGCATTTATGGGATTTTCTAATTTATGGGGATTATTGAATTTTCTCTATGCCCCCGGCAGGATTCGAACCTGCGGCGCCAGGATTAGGAATCCTGTGCTCTATCCTACTGAGCTACGGGGGCTTACTCACGTTGAGACTATGTGAATATTTTTTTTTGTCTTGTGTGTCAAGTAAATTTTT
>JAMOQN010000149.1 GCA_027063985.1 Desulfohalobiaceae bacterium | reverse complement strand
TTAAACTTTATAACCGTCAAAGTCGGGTTAAGGGCCTTTTCCTGGGGAATTTATTCTACCTTTGACATAGGTGATTAGCCAACACTCTATAAGGAGGAAAATTACCTATGAACAACAAGTATATCGCTCAACTTTCAAAAAATATCAAGTTTTCCTACAAATCTTTTGATCGTGTTATCCTGCGGGGTTACATTTTAGACTCCTTCTATGAAGGAGGCGTTGCTTCTTTCCTTAAATCTATAGGTGTTGTTGAACAACCACTCATAAAACAATCGTGGATACTATGTTTGACCATACTTTAATCACGCTTATCTTCCATCTCTAATAATCGATTAGACAATTTTTTCCTTAATGCCGTAAAACTTAAATGTTTCTTTATATGCATAAAATAATCTTTCTATCTTTATTTTTTCTAAAATAACATATTTATACAATAATTACAAGGAATTATTTAAGCTTTAATACAATTTTCCCTTAAACCTTCAATATCGTACTTTTTCCCATAGTTTGCGAAAAATAAATATCATTTTTCTTGTATTACCCCATAAATCCTAACTTCTCAAACTCACCGAGAATTGCTGTAAAGTAACTATAATTATGTTCGCATTAACATCTCCCAACTATCGATCAACGATCCCTCTCCCCTATTCACGAATCACAAATCAAGAATAATGATACCCCCTGCTTCCCTGCAACCTCTTAAGCGAATAAACTCCAAAATCCCTAAGCACTGGCACAAACTTTCTATCCTTTTTTGAACCCAACAAATCCTTCATCTCCCAAAAAACTCTCTGCACAAAATTCTTACTTCCCAGCACTCCTGCATCTGTAAAATAACGGCATCTATACTTGAATAATTCTGTAGGGGTTAGCTGAAAATTTTTCTTTCTTTCTTTTTCCAATATCTTTTCATCTATCCGAACACCTTTGCCTGCATCTATTGCCCCTGTCTCATATACAAATTCACGATATTTCCTCACTATTTCTTTCTCATCAAACTCATTCCATTCCTTTATTCCAAAATCAACACTTAATAAATTATCTTTATTACCAGACTGAACATGATATCCCAAAGAACACCATCTGTATTCTTCTGGCCTTTTTACTATACCAGCTCTAACTGCATTTAAATCAACATACGCAAGTAAATTTACTAGGGTAAGACCGTCTTCTACAATCAAACTCTTAAAACGCTCACCCCACAATGTCCCTCGCCTGTTATACTTCTTATTAAAATATCTGCTAAATCCCTGTTTTATCTCCTTCACATACCACGACAAGTTGCATAACTTCTTCTTAAACCTCTCAAAGTTGGTTCCAGAACCAATCTCTTTTGTCCCATACAATCTCTTATACCGCTCCCCTACATCATCATCAGACACATCAGACTCAGGATATGTCCTAACCACAAGATGAAAATGATTTCCCATTATGGCAAACCCCAAAACATCCACAAAAAATATCTTACTCCATTTTTTTATAAGCTCGAGCATATATTCTTTGTCTTCATCGCTAAATGGTAAACCATCCAGCGCTGTCCTGGATATTACATGATATACAGTAGGCTCATCTTCTTTTAAAAACCTCGCTATCCTTGGCATAACAAAACTCCTTATGAAAGTGTCTGTTATCTATGGCAGATTTCGGGGAAAAAATTTCTTCTTTAATGTTCTAAGTTTTTTTGAAGATAAAACGTTGAACGGGAAAAGTCAAGCATTATTCGCCTGTCCTTTTTTTGTCTAGTAGTGTCTAGTAATGTCCCTCGCCTGTTATACTTCTTATTAAAATACCTGCTAAATCCCTGCTTTATCTCTTTTATATACCACGACAAACTGCATAACTTCTTCTTAAACCTCTCAAATTCAAATCCAGAAACAATCTCTTTTGCTCCATACAATCTCTTATACCGCTCCCTCACATCTTCATCAGACACATCAGACTCAGGATATGTCCTGACCACAAGATGAAAATGATTTCCCATTATGGCAAACCCCAAAACATCCACAAAAAATATCTTACTCCATTTTTTTATAAGCTCGAGCATATATTCTTTGTCTTCATCGCTAAATGGTAAACCATCCA
>JAMOQN010000148.1 GCA_027063985.1 Desulfohalobiaceae bacterium | reverse complement strand
TTTTTTATTCTATTTCAAGACCAATTGGACAATGGTCTGATCCCATTATTTTGTCTTCAATCCATGCATTTTTTACTCTAGGTAAAAGCTCTTTTGATACAAAAAAATAGTCTATTCTCCAACCTATATTTTTCTTTCTTGCATTAAATCTATAGCTCCACCATGTATATTTGCCTGGACTTTTATCAAATATCCTGAAGGTATCCACGTAACCTGTAGCTATAAATTTATCTATCCATGCCCTTTCAATGGGCAGGAAGCCTGACCTATTTGAATTTTCTTTTGGATTGGCAAGGTCTATTTCTGTGTGGGCAGTATTAAAATCTCCTCCCACTATAATTGGTTTGTTTTTTCTTAATTTTTCTACATAATCTAAAAAATAGTCATAAAAATCCAATTTAAATTTAAGCCTTTCTTCACTCATCTGACCATTTGGAAAATAGATATTAAATAGATAGAAGTCATCATATTCCAGCTCTATGACCCTTCCTTCTCCAGCGAATTTTTTTTCTGGGAATTCCAATGAATATCTTATTGGTTTATTTTTATAAAAAACTGCAACCCCAGAATACCCTTTTTTCTTTTTTGATGAATTCCAGATAAAGTTATAACCATCTCTTTTTTCTAATTCTTTTTTTGGTATTTGACTAATTTCAGCCTTGATTTCCTGGATAAGCACAATATCACCTTTACATGAGTTTAGCCAATCCCAGAATCCCTTTTTAATTACAGCCCTAAATCCATTTACATTCCATGAATAGATTTTCATAACTCACCAAAAAATAGGGGATATCCCTTTTGATATCCCCTAATAATTTTAGGTTTGTTTATTTTAAGGTTTCCATATTTCCCATACCTTGCCAACAAGCTCAGGGCCAGGAGTCAAAGTCTTATCTCCTGGTTCCCAACCAGATGGGGCGACCTCGCCTGTTTTAACTACATGCTGAAATGCCTTTATCTGTCTTAAAAGCTCTTTAGGATTCCTGCCAACTTCTGGGGTAAGCACTTCCATAGCCCTTACCTTGAAGTCAGGATCAATAATAAATCTTCCCCTAATATCTACCCCAGCATCTTCGTCATATACTCCGTAAACTTTTCCAATCTTTCCACCAGGATCAGATAGCATTGGAAATGGTACCCCACCTTCAATCATTTTTGAGAGTTCTTCTTCCTGCCATATCTTGTGGACAAAACGGCTGTCCGTGCTAATTGCCATGATTTCCACCCCAAGGGCCTTAAACTCATCATAAAGGCTGGCAACTGCAGCCAACTCAGTTGGTCAGACAAATGTAAAATCTCCAGGATAGAAGCAAAGTACTATCCACTTTCCTTTGTAGTCTGAAAGTTTTAATGGTTTAAAACCAAATCCTGGAACAAATGCACTTGTTTCAAAATCTATTGCTTCTTTTCCTACTTTTATTAACATATCATCTCCTCCTGTAAAATTTTGATTTTCCTCTTTTGATTTGTCTGCTGAAAAAATTGGCCCTTTTGTTGGGGTTACGCACTCATCTTTTAATTGTTCCATGGCCCATCCTCCTTTTTTAATTTAATTTTTTTAATTTCTCTGCCATCTGTTTACCCAAATCTTCGCACTGCTTAAGGCCATTAGAATTGGGCACATACTGAATCTTAAGGGCTGGGGCTATAATTTCAAAATTTGCCTCTCTTAAAATTTCTTCCACCTTTTTGGGGGCCTCTCCACTCCATCCATATGAACCAAAAGCTGCCCCTAATTTGTTTTTGGGTCTAAGACCCTTCATGTATGTCAAAAAATCAGAAATGGTTGGGAATATGGAGTTATTTAATGTTGGAGAACCAACTAAAAGACCTCCTGCATCCATAAGTTCTGTTATAATATCGCTTCTATGCCATGATTTAAGACTCATAACCTTTACTTCAATATCTTCCTTGTTTAATGTTTCTCCTATTGTTTCTGCCATCTTTTCAGTTGAATGCCACATTGTATCATATACCACCAATGCCTTTTTGGTAGGTTTTTGCTCTGCCCACTTTACATATAGGTCTATGATCTTACCAATGTGTTTGGTCCAGATTACTCCATGGTCAGGGCATATCATGTTAAATTCTAAAT
>JAMOQN010000147.1 GCA_027063985.1 Desulfohalobiaceae bacterium | reverse complement strand
TACATCGTCTAATTTAAAGGGTTTTATTATTGCTTCAATTTTTTTCATATCTTCCTCCAAATAAGTGGGTAGCTAGATTTTGTAATCAATATTTAATAATTTATTTGCTTGCAAGCTTAAATTTTGTCTAGATCAGATCCATCTTTTGATTAAAAAGAATAAAATTGGTAAAAATTTAAGTACTTGATAATCTAAAAAACCAAAAAAGGATAGGATATGTAAAAAATGAGAAAATTACAGAGGTGATTACAATCAGGGTGGCGAGCTCTGTATCTCCTTTAAATTGAGATGCAAATACATATGTAACCACTGCAGTGGGAGCGGCTGCAAAGATAAGACCTATGTATAAATCTAAAGGCTTAACCGCCAAAAAATATAGAGCAATAAATGTTATAAATGGCATTATGATTAATTTAAAACAATTACAAAAGACGGGAATTAATAGATCTTTATTAAAACCTGGTCTTTTTAATGACCCACCAATTATGAATAGTGCAAGAGGTAGTGTAACTTTAGATAGATAACCTAAGCTTGTATCTATTATCTTTGGAATAGGCAAATTATAAATGTTAAATAAAATGCCAATTAATGATGACAAAATAATGGGATTTAGAATTACATCAATTGTTATTTTAATTAATCCTTTGTAATTCATTATATTTTTTTGGGGAAGTAAAAAAGATAAAATTGCCAGAAAGTTTATAATAGGTGTTAAAAATCCAAGTAAAATACTTGCAGTAAAAAGCGCATGTTCTCCATATGCACTCATAACAATGGCAAGACCAATATATCCTATATTACCTCTAAATGAGCCCTGAATAAAAGATCCCTTTACCTCTGGTGGATATTTTTTAAATGAGGTAAATACGTAGCTTAAAATAAATGTTATAAAAATACCTATGAAACACCCCAAAATTAAATTTAGATTAACGATATTTTCCAGTTGAGATCTTGAAATTTTAGTAAACAAAAAAGCAGGGAGAAAAAGATAGAATAACAATTTATTCGATGTGTTAATATAGGTTTGGTCTATTAATTTTAAGGCCCTAAATAGGGTGCCGCATAAAATTAATAAGAAAATAGGGGAGATAATTTCAATAGATGTAATAAAAGATATCATGGCCCTTATCTTAAAAAGAATTTTGGTTAATTTAGATAATTATAAGATGGCAGTCAACTCAGCCTTGTTTCTATAAAACTAATTCTTGTGTTTTTGCGGAATTTTGATATAAATTCTGTGAAGAATAGATTTGTTGACAGTATTTACAATCTTATGTATTCTCAATGGAACAAAAATTAAGAGGAGGTATAGTTATGGCATTACCAGATGTGAATGTTAATAAAACCTTGGATGCCAGGGGTCTTAGTTGTCCCATGCCCATGTTAAAGACAAAGAAGACCTTAAAGGACATGAAGTCTGGAGAAGTTTTAGAGGTCCTTGGTACAGACCCAGGATCAAAAAATGATATCCCATCCTTTTGTGAAAAACACGGATATGAGTTTTTGGGATATGAAGACGATCCTGCTGGGTTTACAAGGTATCTTATTCGGGTAAAATAATCAAAATTAGAGCAGGTGCCCTTAAAAAAAGCAGAGACGCATTTGCGTTTCTGCTTAAGTAAACACTTCGCATTTTCAGAGGGCACTTTAATTTTTGGAGGATGTATATGAAAAAGCTTGCTGTTATTGTGAGGGATAAAGAACAACAATATGAAGCCCTGCGCTCAAGTTTAGGTGCACTGTTAGAGATTCCATCTGTTAAAATGATTGTTTTAGACCATGAAATTGATATGCACGAGGCATATGAAGAGAATATGGAATTTTTAGATGAAATGGAAGGAGAGAGGTATTCAAATAACAAGGCCAATGTAGAAAAATATGGTTTTAAATATGCTACATTGGATGAGATTGGAGAGATGTTAAAAGAAGTAGATATTGTTATTCCTTTTTAAGGGGAGGTCTTATGAAAGTTTTACATGTATTAAAATCAGAACCAGATGATACTACAAAAAAATTAATGGATGTTATATCTGGAGAAGATAAAGATATCTTTGTCTTGTATGAAGGGGATGTTGATTGGGATAAATTTATAGACGAAGTATTTTCCCATGAAAAAGTAATTTGTTGGTGGTAAAAAATGCGATATAAGGGGCTTGGTTATGTCAAAACTAGGAATTATGGTAAGGGATAATAAATATTTAGATTATGTAATCAATACTGCTAAGGCAGCAAATAAAAAAGGTATTGAAGTAGAAATATTTTTTACAGGAAAAGGTGTGCTTTTGACCCAGGAAGAGAGATTTAAAGAACTTGTAGATGTGGCAAAGCTTTTTGTATGTGATGTGAGTTTTAGGGCAAATGGATTGGAAGGAAAAGAAGTACCTGGAGTAGGTTTCAAGCAATTTGTTACCCAGGCTAGAAATGCTGAAATGATAGAAGAATGTGATAGATATTTGGTCTTCTAAATATTAATAGGACTAACATATGGGAGTGCAGTATTATATTTCCTGCCTCAAGAAAAAAGAAAGTATCTTTTATGAAAATCCTGCTTTTAAAAATCAGGAAAATTTTTTAAAAAAGCTGAATATAACAAAGCAGGATATAATCAACGCAAACTTGCGACTTGATCGTTTTAGGCCATATTTAAAGAAACGATTTCAAGATACTAAAGATGGACTTATTGAGTCTCAGATAAAAGAGGTACCTGGGTTTAAAACAGAGCTTGAAGACAGATATGGAATAGAGATAAAGGGCAGGGTATTTGTTAAGATGGACAATACCTTGCCCATTGCTGGTTCCATTAAGGCAAGAGGTGGAATCTACGAAGTATTAAAGCTAGCTGAGACTATTTTAATTGAACAGGGTTATTTAAGTTATCAGGACGATTATTCAAAGCTCCTTCACAAAAAATGCAAAGATATCCTCTCAAAATATACTGTTGTAGTAGGATCTACTGGTAATCTTGGCCTTAGTGTTGGAATAATGTCAGCAGCACTAGGATTTAATGCTGAAGTGCATATGTCTTGTGACGCAAAGGAGTGGAAAAAAGAGCTGCTTAAGAAATGGGGGGCCAAGGTAATAGAGCATCCTGGTGATTATTCCTATGCAGTTAAGATGGGAAGGAAAAGGTGTGAAGGAGATAGATTTGCCCATTTTGTAGATGATGAAAATTCCCTGGATCTTTTTTTGGGTTATGCTACTTCTGCCTTAAGATTAAAAGAACAACTTGCTAAGGTAGATGTCTATCCCTCTACCAATAATCCCATCTGTGTATATCTCCCATGTGGTGTTGGCGGTGCTCCTGGAGGAATATCCTTTGGCATGGCCCATGTATTTGGTACAGCTGCAAGGTGTTATACAGCAGAGCCTGTTGGCGCACCATGTGTTATTGGCGCATTGATTACAGGTAAGGATGATTTTAATATTAAAGAGCTTGGAATAGAACTAAATACAGAGGCTGATGGACTTGCAGTACCTGGACCATCAAAGCTGGCAATTCCAATTATAAAAAATATAATTGCTGGGGGATTTACACTATTTGATGAGGAGATGCTTTGGAGTGTTAGGAGCCTTTACTTAAAAGAAAATATAAAGATAGAACCATCTGCTGGTGCTGGGGTAAAGGGTGTTTATTTTGTTGAAAAATATGTTGGAAAATGCGACCATCTCATATGGCTTACAGGTGGAATGCTTATTCCTGACAATGAGTTTCAAAGAATGCTATCTATTAATTAATCGAGAAGATTTATATGAATAAGAAGAAAGAGACAGTATCTATAGGTTTTTTATATGATGTTGAGGAAATAGAATTAGAGGTAGTTATTGATTATGTTATTGAATCCTTGAAAAAAAAATTTAATGAAATATTTCCTCAATTTGATTGGAATCTAAAATTATTGAGTAAAAAAAATATTCCTCTATCAATACCCACCGATCCAATAGATCTTCTGGAACTAGGATCATCAATAAAATTAGAATTTAATTTTGACTTTGTTTTAATTTATACAGAAAAACCCCTGAAAAATAGATTTAATGATATTGTGAATGCTGTTCCTTCTAATTTATTTGAAGTAGCTGTTATAAGTGTATCAAGATTTATGAATTACAATACAAGACAATATTATGATTCTGTACTAGGCTTAACTATGCATTGTTTGGGTCATTTGTGGGGACTTCATCATAGTCAAGATTCTGTTATGAAAAAATTATATTTGTGGAAAGATGATTTAAGGTTGGATTGGACTGATGAAGAAAAAGAACAAATTTTGGATTATTTAAAAATCATTGCTGATCCCAGGTTAGAAGAGACAAAAATAAAAAAATACACAATGTTATTTTATCTCAAATTAATTTTAAAAGATGGAATAACCATAATAAAAGATATTTTATTTAATAAATCATGGTTACTTATGGGGCGGCTTGGAAAACTCACAGTAGTGACATTTACTTCTATAATATTTCTATTTTTAACTGCAGAGGCCTGGGAAATTGGTGGTGCTATGTCTGAGACATGGATAGATGTCTCGTCTATTTTGATTGTTGCTATTGCCACGTTGTCATTATATTATGGACAAAATTTGCATAAGGTCGCTAAATCAGATAATATCAAAGAACAATCCATTAGATCCCAATTGGTGATAAAAGGAACCATTCTTTTTGGGATCACCGTGTTCTGGTTCGGCTTATTTTTTATATCTTTTGGAATTATTTCTGTTTTACCCCATGATGTTCTTTTAAAATGGGCTAACAAAAGTGGACAATTGCCAGTAATTCATTACGCAAAAATACTCGCCACTTTTGGAATAACAGCAGCAGCGCTAGGAGGACAATTGGAAGAAGAAGACGATATTAAAGCGGTTTTGTATTATACAGAAGAAACTTAAAAAATAACGTATGCTGTTTTATGCAATCAAAAATTTTTTGCCTTTTAACAGACTTTGGTCTTGAAGACGTTTACGTGGGACAGGTAAAATGTGTTTTAGCTTCACAAAATATTAATGCTCAAATAATAGATATATCCCATAGTGTCTTACCACACAATATAGTGCAGGGTAGTTTTTTTCTAAAGGCTTCGTGGAAATACATTCCTGAAAATTCAATTACCCTGGTTGTGATTGACCCTGGTGTTGGAACCAATAGAGATATTTTAATCTTAAAGAAAGATAAAAAAATTGTCCTGGCCCCTGATAATGGTGTGTTGTCTCTTGTTATAAAGTCCCACTTATCACAAAATGAGATTTTTGTGCTGGATATGGAAAAATTTAAAGATAAGGCTGGTATAAAAAGTATGTCCAACACCTTTCATGGGAGGGATGTATTTGCTCCATTGGCAATGTATATAGCAAAGGGACAGGATATATCAGAAATATCACATATAATAGATGTAAATTACATAAAAAAAATAGATATTCCTGATTTTAGAATAAATAAAAATAGTAATGCAATAATACTACATATTGATAGATTTGGAAATTGTGTATTAAATATAGAACAAAATATAAAAGAAAAATTACATAATTATAAAATTTTTCTCATGCCTGAAGCAAGTAGAGTTCATTTAGTGGATGCTTATCAAGATATACCAGAGGGAGAAATAGGTATTTTAGATGGATCCCAAGGATATTTAGAGCTTGCAATAAATAAACAAAACCTTGCAAAAAAATATGGATATCAAATTGGAGACAAGATTTGTTTTAAATTAATAGAGGTATAGCCATGAAAGATATAAGAAATTTTTTTGACACACGGGATAGGTTTGCAAAATATGTTGGTATTGAAATAGTGGAGGTAGGCAAGGGCAGGGCAAAGGTAAAGCTTGATTTAAGAAAAGAGCACCTAAATGGTGTAAATATTGTACATGGTGCTGTATTATTTGCATTGGCTGACTATGCCTTTGCCATTGCGTCCAATTCCCATGGACAAGTAGCTTTAGCAATAAATGCTACTATATCTTTTTTAAAAGCAGTATCAAGTGGAACTATCTACGCTGAAGCTGTTGAGCTCTCTAAAAATCCAAAACTGGCGACTTATAAAATAGATGTGTTCCATAACTCAGGTGCATTACTTGCTATATTCCAGGGAACTGTGTATCGAAAAAAGCAGAGTTTAAAGGAATTTTTAGATACCTAAGAGGAGGGACAAGACATGAAAGAAGTAATTGAGAATATATTTAATGTACAAATACCAATGCCAAAAAATCCTTTAAAATATCTAAATTCTTATTTTATCAAAGGAGAAAACTACAATCTAATTATAGATACTGGTCTAAATCACCCTGAGGCAGAGAAGATACTCTTTTCAGCAATAGATAAGTTAAAGTTTTTTCCAGAAAATACAAAATTAATTATTACCCACATGCATTCAGATCATTGTGGACTGGGCGCTAAGTTGAATAAAAAGGGTTTTGAAGTATGGGTAAGTTCCTTTGATGGGGAAATTATAAATAATCCTACAGATTGGGAAAAGATGATAGAATTTGCAAAGAAATTGGGAATGCCGCTGGATAGATTAGAAGAAGCCAGAATGGGACATCCAGGATATAAATATAGACCAATTGGTAAAGTTGACTATAATGAGATGAGAGATGGAGATATATTTGACCTTGGGAATTTTAAATTTCGTGCCATACATACCCCTGGTCACACCCAGGGGCATATGTGTCTTTTGGAGGAGCAAAATAAGATATTTGTATCTGGTGACCATATCCTTTTTAACATAACTCCTAATATTTCCCAGTGGAAACCGCACGCACGGCCTCTTCAAGATTACTTGCAGAGTCTTAAAAAAGTAAGGGAGCTGGATGTAGGGTTAGTTTTGCCAGGACATAGAAGGATATTTCGCAAGTTAAAGGCGAGAGTGGATGAGCTTTTTATGCATCACAAAAGGAGACTTAACGAGGTCTTAGAAATTGTCCTTGATCATCCTGGACTTAGTGCTTACGATGTGGCATCTTTTATGAGCTGGGATATGGATTATAAGTCGTGGGATGAATTTCCCATGGCGCAAAGGTGGTTTGCAACAGGTGAGGCACAGGCACATTTAAATTATTTGTGTGAGCAGGGAAAGCTCCATTTTGAGGAAGATCAAGTAATAAAGTATTATCCAAATTGATTTAGAGAGGATTATGTATAAATATATCTTTGGTCCAGTTCCGTCTAGGCGTTTAGGGATGTCTTTAGGGGTAGATCTTGTTCCAAAAAAGGTGTGTTCTTTAAATTGTGTTTATTGTGAAGTTGGTAAAACTACAAATCTCACTCTACAAAGAAAAGAATATGTGCCCATTGATGTAGTAAAAGAAGAATTAGCCCATTATTTTAAAAACAATCCTGATCCAGATTATGTTACCTTTTCAGGTTCTGGTGAACCCACCTTAAATAGTAGGATTGGAGAGGTAATAGATTTTATAAAACATATAAAGCCAAATTTGCCAGTTGCAGTACTAACAAATGGAACACTTTTATATGATGCTGAAGTTAGACAAGAGTTGTTAAATGCAGATTTAGTGCTTCCTTCTCTTGATGCAGCAACTGATAAAGTATTTAAAAAAATAAATAGACCACATAAGGATTTAGAATTAAAATCCTATATTGATGGCCTTATTTCCTTTAGAAGAGAATTTCAAAAAAAAATATGGCTAGAAGTATTTATCCTTCCTGGTTATAATGACAATTTAGAAGAACTTGTTCTCATAAAAGAAATAATAAAGAAAATAGATCCAGATGAGGTTCAAATAAATACACTTGATAGACCTGGTACAGTAGATAATTTAAAAGGTGCTGACTATAATGAGCTTCAGGATATTTTAAAGATCTTTAATATGCAAAATGTAAAGATAATTTCTTCTATATCAGAGGCAAAAAAGAGAGTATCATATAGAAAGGACATAGAATCTACTATTTTTGAAACCATAAAAAGAAGGCCATGTACAGTGGAGGATTTGAGTAGTATATTAAACATCTCTGAAAATGAATTAAAGAAGTATTTAGGAATTTTGTTGAATGAAGGCAAAATTCAACCAGTTAGACAGGATAGAGGTGTATTTTACAAAATCACATAATGAGTTTTTAACTCCAATAATATGTGGCTACATTTTTTTCTTAAGTTAAATGGAAAATTGCATTAATGATCATATAAATTCAATTAATTTTAATCTTGTACCCAACTCCCCTTATTGTTTTTATGATCTCAGCATAATCTCCAAGTTTAGATCTAAGTCGCCTTATGTGGGTATCAACGGTCCTGGCGTACCCCTCAAAATCATATCCCCACACGCTATTCAACAGATACTCTCTGCTCAGCACTTTTCCCTGTGCCTTAATAAGTTCTAGAAGCAATTTAAATTCCGTGGTTGTGAGTTCTATTTCTTCTTCATCTATTGTTACTTCCATCTTTTCCTGATCTACAATCAGGGTTTTATATTTCCACTTTTTGGTAGAAGGATGATGGTGGGTCCTTTTTAGTAAGGCCTTAATTCTCAAGATGAGTTCTCTTATGCTAAAGGGTTTTACCACATAATCTTCAGCCCCTAGCTCAAATCCGAGGATTCTATCTAACTCTTCACCCTTTGCAGTTAGAATTATTACAGCAATATCACTGTGGATGGGATTTATTTTAATTTTTTTTAAAATATCCAGACCATCCATGTCAGGTAGCATTAAATCTAAGATAATTAGATCAAATCTGGAAGTTTCTAAAAGGGAAAGTGCCTGCTCACCTGTTCCACATACTGTTGTATTAAAGCCTGCACGTTCTATATTAAATTTTAAAAGCTCCTGAATATCTTCTTCATCTTCTACAATTAATATATTTTTTTTGCCCATAATTTTTTAACGATTATCAAATTGACAATAGTGTTTTATATTAATCCCTTTAGCAATAAAAACACCACTTTCAGCAATATTAGTAGCTAAATCCCCTATTCTTTCAAATCTTCTGGCTATGTTAATACAATATACAGATCTTTTGATTGCTGGAATTTCTTTAATCATATATGCAATAATTTCTTTGATTATATCGTTATTTAATTTATCCACTGTTGAATCCATTTTACAAACATCAATAGCCATATCTGGATCTGGTTTAAAAAATGATTCTAATGCATATTCTAGCATTTCCAATGATTTATTTCCCATGTGAGTTAATTCAGTATAAAAAGGTAATTTAGGTTTAAGGCTCAAGATTATTGTTGTTTGAGCAATGTTGGCTGTTTCATCTCCTATCCTCTCCAGATCAATAGAAGCCCTCATACATCCTATTATAAATCTGAGGTCTTTTGCAACAGGGCCTTCTAGGGCAAGCAATTTCAAACAGGTTTCATCTATTTTTACTTCAAGGTGATTGACTCTTTCATCTCCATCAACAATTTGTTGAGCAAGGTCTGTATCCATATTTTTAAAGGCATATATACAATCTTTTAAAGATTCCTTGACATATGATGCCATTTTTAAGGATAAAGTCTTTAGTTTTTCTAATTCTTTATGAAGATGTGTATACATAAAAACATACCCCTTTTACAGGTTATCTGTGATCTGTATGGGTAATCTGTTTCTTATACTGATCATTCACTCAGATCATAGACACCCATTCACCTTTCATCAACCAAATCTTCCTGTTATGTATTCTTCTGTTTCTTTTTTATTGGGTTTTGTAAATATAACTTCTGTTTTATCCATTTCAATTAATTTTCCCATTAAGAAAAATCCTGTATAATCTGCAATTCTTGCAGCTTGTTGCATGTTATGTGTTACAATTACAATTGTGAAGTTTTTCTTTAGCTCAAAGATCAGTTCTTCGATTTTTCTCGTAGCAATTGGATCCAGGGCAGATGCTGGCTCATCCATGAGAAGCACTTCTGGCTGAACAGCAATTGCCCTTGCAATGCAAAGTCTCTGTTGCTGACCACCTGATAGACCCATTGCTGATTCATTTAATCTATCTTTAACATCGTCCCATAAGGCTGCCCTCTGTAGGCTTTCTTCCACCCTTTGTGCTATTTGTTCTTTGTCTTTTATTCCCTGAACCCTGAGGCCGTAAGCTACATTTTCAAAGATGGACTTTGGAAAGGGATTTGGTTTTTGAAACACCATTCCAACCTTTCTTCTAAGCTCCACTACGTCCACATCTGGGTCAAATATATTTTTATTATCAAGGTAAACCTCACCTTGTACTCGTGTATCCAATATTAAGTCATTCATCCTGTTTAAGCACCTTAAAAAAGTACTTTTTCCGCAACCAGAGGGTCCAATTAAACCAGTTACCTGATTTTCATAAATGTCCATTGAGATATCAAATAGGGCCTGCTTTTTCCCATAAAAAAAGTTTAGATTTTTTACCTTAATTTTTGTGTTATTGGGTTTCATTTTTTGGTCTGCCTCTATTTTTTCTCCTCAATCTCTTTTGGAATAGTGAACCACACAATACATCCTTTGTCGCTTTCCTCTATAGGGCTCTCAATCCAGATTTGTCCACCAAAATAATGGACAATATTTCTGCAGATTGATAGCCCTAAACCATATCCTGGTGCTTTTGATTTAATGGCATTTTTTGTCTGATAAAACCTCTCAAATACCCTGTCTTGTTCCTCAAAGGGAATACCAATACCAGTGTCTTTAATACCTATCTGGTAAAAATTCTGTTGTTCTTTAATCTTTACAGAAATTTCTCCATTTGTATGGGAAAATTTAATGCTATTGTGGATTAAGTTTTTTAATATTGTATATAATTTTTCCCTGTCATATTTGACTTTAAATGATTTATCTATATTTTTAAATTTAATATTCTTTTTTTCTGCTATTTGTTTTAGACTTATCCATACATCCATGAGAATAAGTTTTAAATCAATTGCTTCAATTTTGGTTTTTATCTCTCCTGTTTCTATTTTTGAAATCTCCATTATTCCATTTATAAGCTCTCTCATCTCTTCACAATTTTTTAATATTTTCCTGAGAAAAATTTTTATTTGCTCCTTATCTAAATCTAAATCATCCAGTATTGTTTCAGCATAACCCTGAATAGATGTAAGGGGTGTCTTTAATTCATGTGAGACATTGGCAAAAAAGTCTCTTCTTGTCTTATCCAATTTTTTTTGTTCAGTGATATCATGAAATACCAATA
>JAMOQN010000146.1 GCA_027063985.1 Desulfohalobiaceae bacterium | reverse complement strand
AGGCGATTCAAATTGCTGAAGCCAGAAAAAGTGATTACTTGCGAAGGAGGTCAAATAAATGAGTGATCTTCAAAGATACATTGAAAAACGAAAAGTTAGAGATTCTGAATTTGCAAAAAATTATGAGTTAGGTTATCAGCAGTTCAAGATTGGAGCAATGCTAAAATTGGCTCGAGAAGAGGCCGGTTTAACTCAAGAGGAACTTGCCAGGAGACTTAATACTAAGAAGTCTGCAATTTCAAGGATTGAAAATCATGCTGAAGATATCAAGCTTTCTACACTTGAAAAAATTGTTAGGGCTTTAGGGAAAACCTTACGTGTTGAAGTGGTATAGCTATTGAAATTACTGACAAAAAACAGAGAACAAACCACTCAAGTTGACCGCCAAGTTGCTGCGCCCTTTAGGTGTCTGGTTGGCGGGAGTTTAGCTTTGACGATTAAATATATATAGGGTGTTAAAAATGAAAGAGAGCGTATTACAGGAAATTAAACAGTTTGACATCAGAGGGAAAAAGCTCCTTATTCCCAAAATGCACCCTTTTGGCGCACCCTTGCTCGCTGCCTGCCTTTCTGCATTTTCAGTAGATGCCATTGTGATGGATACATATTTAGGACTTTCCCATGGAAAAAAATATACATCATCAAAGGAATGTTTCCCATGTCAGGTGACATTGGGAGATGTAATTTATTTCCTTAATAAAGAGAAAAATAGGCTCAGAAATAAATTTAATCCAAAAGAGTATGTTTATTTCATGCCTGAATCTGATGGTCCATGTCGTTTTGGAATGTACAACAAACTACACAGGATTATTTTGGACTCTATATCTGAATATAAAGGTATTTATATCTCTTATCTGTCAACAGAAAACTCCTATGATACTAAACAAATTTTGCCTCCTGAAGATGCATCAAGATTTAGAAAACTGGCTTATGTGGCAACAATTATAGCTGATGCCCTGGACAGGATATGCTTTAGAGTAAGGCCATATGAAAAGGAAAAAGGCTCAACAGATAAGTTGATCCAAAAAGGACTCTGGGAGCTCATAAAATTAATAGAACAAAAGGGAAAATCCCTTCCCTTTTCAGAACTCTTTGATCTAATTTCTTTAATTGCCAAACAGGCGGCCCAATTAATTGATAGAAAGATCCCAAGAAAACCTCAGATAGGTATAGTAGGTGAGATATATTTAAGATCCCATCCAGAATCAAATCAAAATATCATAAAAAAGATTGAATCATATGGCGGTGAAGTAACAAATGCGACGTTAGGAGAATGGATTAACTTTGTCACTTATGAGGAAATAAGAAAATTAAAAAGAAAAATAAAAAAAGACATTAGAGAAAAGAAAATAAAATCTGCTTTATTTAACTACAAACAGCTATTTACTGCAGGACTAAAAGAATCTTACCAAAAAATGAGACAAAAACAGGTATATAAGGCAGTGTTAAAACATTTAGATATACACGTGGATCACGAAATATCACACTTAGAAAAAAAATTGGATAATAAATCCATTTATTCTTTTGAAGTTGGTACAGAGGCATGTCTTAGCATATCAGGGGCATTGTCATATATAGAAGAAAATTTCCATGGCATTGTAAATGTCTATCCATTTAGTTGTATGCCATCTACAATTACTTCAGCTATCTTAAAACCCATTTTAAAGAAAAAACATATACCCTATATTGATACCCCTTTTGATGGCACTATTCAGCCAAATAGGGAAATGTCCCTTAAGACATTTATGTATCAAGCAAGTCTAAGAAAACAAAAATTTAACTAACTGAAATAGAGAATAATAATTAGAGGAGAAAGAAATATTGTATTCCACAGAATTTGATATAATAAGACATAATACAATAAGAGATAGAAGAAAAATTAGGAGCGACAAGGAGGGAAATTTTTCAAAAGATATATAAAAGAATAAAAAAATCATGTGCATTGTATAAAATTAAGCGGATTACTATAACAGATACTGGGGCACAAAGGGTTATTTTTTATTGAAGCGACCTATGGACAAATATTAGAGCTTGTTTGCGAGTGGAGCTAAAAAAAGTTGCACCAGTCGGCGAAGCCGACATTGCAACTTTTAGCAAAGCGAGCATTACAAGCTCTTATATG
>JAMOQN010000145.1 GCA_027063985.1 Desulfohalobiaceae bacterium | reverse complement strand
TTTTAAGCCAATTTTTTTTCTGGGTGCTCGTGGGGGACATCACCATATGGATGGACATGAAAGTGTTGATGTAATACAGATCTGTCTGTTTCTATTAGCCTTCCTTTATCCATAACATATAAGGAATTGGTTGTCCTGTACAAAAAATCCCAGTCATGGGAAACTATCACAAAGTCCATTGGGAGGTCATTTATAAGATTTATTATAGTCTCTCTTGTAGCTGGTGCAAGGCCTGTTGTTGGCTCATCTAACAATAATACCCTTGGTTTCATTGCAATAATAGTGGCCAGAGAAAGTAATTTTTTTTCACCCCCAGACAACTTTGTGGTGATTCTGTCTTCCATTCCCGATAATCCAACCACCTCAAGTGCCCACATTGCCCTTTGTTTGGCCTTATCTGGTGAGAGTCCGAGGTTGAGTGGACCAAACGCCACATCCTCTAGGACAGTTGGGGAGAATAGTTGATCATCTGGGTTTTGAAATACAAGGCCGATTTCTTTCCTTAGCTCTACAAATTGTTTTGAGCTCTTTATTTTTTCTCCATGAAAAAATATGGCCCCTTTTTGGGGCGTTATTAGTCCTACACAAAGGTGTAAAAAAGTGGTTTTTCCCTCGCCATTTGCCCCAATTATTCCAATCCTTTGATTTTGTTCTATCTTAAAATCTAAGCCTTTTAGCACATAATCTTCTGATGAGGAATATTTAAAATATATATCCCTTAGCTCTAAAATTGGTTGCATCAAAATAGCTCCTCTATCCGATCAGTGAAAAACAAGGCGACGTTTAATATATGCTAATATCTCCAGAAATTTTGAATATAACTGGTAAAATTAGAAATTACAATAATAAATAAGGACAGGTAGGCAATTATTATATCGTTTCTTGATAAATTAAAATCCTGAAGAGAATAAAACTTGCCATTAAATCCCCTGAGCACCATGGCATTATATACCCTTTTTCCCCTTTCATAGCTTTTTATCAGCCCCATTGCCAGCATATAGGAATAGGTTCTGTAAGTATGAAGGTTGGTTTTTGGATGAAAATTTCTAATTTTAGCAGCATTTAGCATCCTTGAAAATTCCTCAAAAATTACACTGATGTATCTATAGGTCAAAAGAAACAATAGGATAAATTTGGGCGGGACCTTTAGTTTATAGAGTCCGTGACCTAATATTGGGACTGGCGTGGTATTTATAAAACATATAATAGTAAGCACTGCACTATTTGCCTTTAGTGTTATTAAAATGGCCTGATAAATGCCTTCATATGAGGCAGACAATCCGTGAATCTGAAATATCTCCCTGCCTGGAGTTGAAAAGGGTAGAAAAAACCAAAGAAATATAACAAAGGAATTAACTACAAGGACCCTTTTTGCTACCTTTAGGAGTGAAAGTTTGGCAATTAATATACTTATTATTAAAAAGGCAAGAATGACACCACAAGAAGTAATATTATTTGAAAGAATTACACTTATGATTATTAAAAATGCTATTATGGTCTTCACCCTGGGATCAGCGTTGTGAAAAATAGAGTCACCAATACTAAATTCTTCGTCAAACATACTTTTTTATCCTTTTGACTTAAAATAGAGGATTATACCCATAAGCCCAAATATATATCCAATACCGCTAAGGATGTCCCTGAAGCCAATTTTTGGCCTACTCAACTCTGCAATATCTCTTTTAATTGGGGAAAGCTCTTCTCCTAAAACCTTTTTAAAAATTTTCTCCAATTTTTTATAATCAACTGAAGATGGTTCTACTTCCCCTTCTACGTCTTCATCTACACCCATTGTATCCTCAATATCACCCTCTTCCTTTTCAAATGAGTATTCATCTTTTTTTACTATCCAATAATTTTTGTGACCCATGCACGCTCTACACACCACCTTAATATCAACGGGATTTTTTAAAAGGTCTTCTGGGATATGAAAGATGAAATTACCCTTTTTATCGCCTTTTCCCTGATATATCAATTTATCTTTTGCATAAACCTTATATGTTCCTTCAACAACAGGTTCTCCAGTGGAAAATTTTGCAGAACACTTTACAGTCTTGCCTTCTACATAACAGAACACATCAACCCTATGTGCCCAACATATAGTTGAACTTAAGATAAATAATATTAA
>JAMOQN010000144.1 GCA_027063985.1 Desulfohalobiaceae bacterium | reverse complement strand
TGCCCATGATGATTACGATATTTCTGCATATGCATTTGCAGGGGACATTGCGTATGATTTAAAAGACTTGATTGGATTTACCTTTAAACCACATATTGGATTTATCTATACCTCAGGAGATGACGATCCAGACGATGATGAATTGAATGGTTACACAGGGGTAGAGAATGCTCAAAGGTTTTCTCAATATTGGGGTGGTGAAAATACCATTATTGCAGATACAAACCTGGTACTTGGGTCCGTTTTATATGGATACCTTCCAGAGATGTACGGTAATGGAACACCTATACAAATTGGAGGACTGCAAAATCTTTCTGGAGTAGGTATAGGCAGAGGAGATAATCCAGGTATGACCATGCTCTCCTGTGGTCTAACTGTTGCTCCAAAAAGATTTATTATTTACAGGACAAATGTAAATTCTTTCTGGTGGAACGAAGATATAGTGGTTACCAGTTTTGCCGATGGTGCTACTACCACTAAGGTAGAAGGTGATTATGTTGGAACAGAATGGGATAATGAAATTACCCTTGCGCTCTCAAAACACACCTTTATTAAAGGCCAGGCTTCCTTTTTCTTCGCAGGGGATGTAATAGAAGATGTGACTAGTGCCTTGACAGCTGTAGGAGGAAGACCAGGACCTGAGAGCGATGACACTGCAATGAGGTTTGCTGCTGAGCTCATCTGGACATTTTAAATTAGAGATTATTTTAGAAAACACGGTCCCTTAAAAGCAAAGTCCCCCACAAAAGGGGGACTTTTTTTATGGAAAATTTATAAAAAAAGAGTTATTAAATTTATACAGACTCTTTATTTTGGTTTGTTAAACTGCTTAAAAAATGGAGGAAGGTTATGTCTAGATTTTGTCTGCAAGAAAGATTTAAATTTATCTTGCCATTTTTGTTACTTATTTTTTCATGTGCAGGGATAGGAGGAGAAAGACCAGATATAGTATCAAATACAAAAGTAAACGGCACATTGTCCAATGCTGATGTGAGAAGAATAGTAGTAGATCAGCCTTTTTTGATCTCTGGGGATTATTTTAGACAGAGGCCCACTCCAAAGGACACCATAGACCTAAAGAGATTTTTTAATAAAAGTGAGAAATTAGAACAAAGGGTTGCAAAGCTGGAAAAGGAGCTAGAAGGAAAAAATAGACCGGAGTCAAGACACGTAACAATGTCTCCAAAGGTAGTGAAATCTCGTGTTAAAGCTACTAGTGGTATTTTTAATCAAAAAATCGGCATAATTGTGCTGGATAAGAATTACTATTTAAAAAATGAGATTTCCAATAATATCAATCTCCTATCTCCTGCATATAATTTTTTATTCTTTAGTGATGCTCAATTAAGGGAACTTCTAGCCCCAACAGATTGTTTGACAAAAAGAGATATGCAATGCGTAGTAAATAATTTATCCCTATATCCAGGTATAAGGTTTTTGATTGTAATAGATAATGCTAAACTCTCTTCAAGCTTTCCCAAAAAATTGTCTCTTGATGTAAAAATTATAGATACTGGATTAAACTATTCCTATAAAATAATAGATACAACGAAGGAATTTAACAATGATAAAGAATTAAAATTATACCTCAAACAGATCTCAGATGGTATATTAAAATTTTCCCATAAAAAGAAATCTATTATGGGGTGGTATGGACGCATATTTGCTGTAAAAAAGGATAAATATTATGTGAATTCAGGAAAGGCATCAGGTCTAAAGGTAGGGGATTTATTAAAAGTGGTCAAATATGAAGAGCCACTACTTGCGCCTACTGGTGTGCCCGTTGCCTGGTCCCCTGGAGATAGTCTTGGAAAAATAAAGGTTGTACGTCTTATTGGTGAAGATGTTAGCGAGTGTATAAAAGTGGAAGGGGAAAGTGGTTTTAAAATAGGTGATTTTGTAATAAGATAAAAAATTACAAATAAATGGGGATACTTAAATCTTAAGTATCCCTATCTAATTTTTAAAGGTATAGATCAATTTCGCTTTCAACCATCTTTTTTGCAATTTGTTTAGCATCTATTTTATATTCTCCTGAGGAAATTTTATCCTTTAACTCTTCTACTTTCTCTTTTCTTACAATATCTTGATTTTTGGCAGTTTCAATTAAATTATTAAGTAATTTACCCTGATTGGATAATTCAACTTTATCAGA
>JAMOQN010000143.1 GCA_027063985.1 Desulfohalobiaceae bacterium | reverse complement strand
TTCTCCATAAGAGATTTTGTATATTTTATATCTAACTCTTCACTACAGGTAGTAAGAGAAATTATTTCTTCTGGCAGGTGTTCTACTTCAATTATATCACCAAAACACAAAATTGATGCCCTCTCTATAATATTTTCAAGTTCCCTTATATTTCCTGGCCAATTGTAGCTCATAAGTAACGAGATGGCCTCTGGAGAGATTCCCTTAATATCCTTGCCAAGCACCTTATTAAAATGGGATATAAAACTATCTACCAACAAAGGGATATCTTCTTTTCTTTCTCTTAAAGGTGGAAGTTCTAATTTTATGACATTTATTCTATAATACAAATCTTTTCTAAATTTTTCCGTTTCCACTAATTCTTCCAGATTTTTATTTGTGGCACAAATTATCCTTATATCCACTGACACGGTTTTATTAGAGCCAATTGGCTCAAAACATCGTTCCTGTATTACTCTTAGGAGTTTAGCCTGAATAGATAAGGGCATATCCCCAATTTCGTCTAAAAAGAGAGTCCCTTTATGAGCAGCCTCTAATTTTCCTTTTCTATCTTTCACAGCTCCGGTAAACGCACCTTTTTTAAATCCAAAAAATTCTGATTCCAAAAGGGCCTCAGGAAGAGCTGAACAATTTATAGCCACAAAAGGCCCATCTTTTCTTGGACTCAACTCATGTATTGTCCTGGCCAAAAGTTCTTTTCCTGTACCTGTTTCCCCTAAAATCAATACAGTTGAAGGGCTCTTAGAAATAGTTGGTAATATCTCAAAAATCTTTCTCATCTTAGGGGAGCGAGAAACCAAATTTCCCACTCTATATCTTGAAGTTAGTTCTAATTTGAGGTGTTCCACCTCACTCAAATCTCGAAAAGTCTCAGCCCCCCCAATTATATTTTCATTCTGGTCTTTTAGGACTGCTGTTGAAACACTTATTGGCACCCTCTCTCCAAGTGCGTTAATTATAAAACCAGTCTGACCTATGATAGGTATTTTACTCTCAATGGTCTTTCTAAGGGGACAATTGTCCTCGCACATGCTTGATTTAAAGACATCTGCACAAAATCGTCCAATGGCATCTTCCCTGGGAACCTTGGTTATTCTTTCAGCTGACTTGTTAAAATAAGTTATCTTCCAATCCAGATCTACAGTGAAAACCCCGTCACTAATGCTTTCTAGAATAGACTGCGCCAGCCCCAGGGGCAGTTTTTTCAATTTTTTTTTCATATCAATTCTTTTGTATATTTTTTATTTGGTAATTTCAATTTTTCTTTTTTACTTTAAACAAGAAATATCCCAATATCCAACTATTAATATGGAAAATTTTGTTAAAAAATAGTTGATGGGTATATGAGTGTATGTGTGAATGAGTACTTTTAATAAGGAAAATATTGTTCAAAACAGCTCCAATTATCATAAAAAATGGCTTTGACAAAAATGTGAATTTTGATTTATGGAATCACAAAAAAATAATTCTATCCATGATTTCTTTGTAAAGTTTGGCCTGGTTTGTTGTTTAACCTTAAAAAAAGGAGTATATAAGATGGCCTATGATCCAACCAAAATGGAAGACTGGCAAATTTCTGAGGCAGCAGAACAAAACATGCCAACGCCTGATGAGTGGCGGGAAAAATTGGGGCTTCAAAAAGACGAAGTTATACCTATGGGAAGGCTCTGTAAACTGGACTTTCTAAAAATCATTGAGAGATTAAAAGATCGTCCAGATGGAAAGTACATTGAGGTAACAGCTATCACACCAACACCCCTTGGAGAAGGAAAAACCACTACATCTGTAGGTCTTATGGAAGGTTTGGGTAAGAGAGGCAAAAATGTCGGTGGAGCCCTTCGTCAGCCATCTGGCGGTCCAACAATGAACATCAAAGGTACTGCTGCTGGTGGTGGAAACGCTATTTTGATACCAATGACCGAATTCTCACTAGGTCTTACAGGTGACATAAATGATATAACCAATGCCCACAACCTGGCCATGGTGGCTTTGACTGCAAGGATGCAGCATGAGAGAAACTACGGACCTGAAAAAATAGAAAAGTTATCTGGAATTCGTGCATTAAATATCGATCCCACCAGAGTAGAAATGGGCTGGGTTATAGATTTTTGCGCACAGGCCTTAAGGAACATAATTATTGGTATTGGTGGCAGGTACGACGGTTTCACAATGCAATCTAAGTTCGGCATTTCAGTAAGTTCAGAGTGTATGGCAATACTCTCCATTGCAAAGGATCTTGCTGACCTCAAAAAGCGTTTAAATGAAATCACAGTTGCATTTGATAGGGACGGAAATCCAGTTACCACTGGCGATCTCCAGGTTGGGAATGCCATGTGTGCATGGATGAGAAATACCATTAATCCTACCCTTATGTGCACAGCTGAATATCAGCCATGTATGGTTCATGCTGGACCATTTGCCAACATTGCAGTAGGACAATCCTCCATAATTGCTGATAGAATTGGTCTAAAGATGTTTGATTACCACGTAACAGAATCTGGATTTGCAGCAGACATTGGTTTTGAAAAATTCTGGAACGTAAAATGTAGATTAAGTGGACTCAAACCACACGTTTCTGTTTTGACTGTAACAATAAGGGCCCTCAAAATGCATGGTGGTGGACCAAGAGTTGTACCTGGAAGACCCCTTCCAGAAGAATACACCAAGGAAAATGTGGAATTAGTTGAAAAGGGCTGTGAAAACATGGTTCATCTAATCAATGTAATTAGAAAGTCTGGCATGAATCCTGTTGTATGTATTAATAAGTTCTATACTGATACTGATGCAGAAGTTGCAGCAGTAAGAAAGATAGCAGAACAGGCTGGTGCCAGATGTGCTGTATCTGATCACTGGAGATATGGTGGTGATGGTGCTCTGGAACTTGCAGATGCAGTTATTGATGCATGCGATGAAGAAAGTGAATTTAAGTTCCTATATCCACTTGAAATGAAGTTAAGGGATAGGGTGGAGATAATTGCCAAGGAAGTTTATGGTGCTGATGGTGTAACTTGGACTCCTGAAGCTGAAAAGAAGGCCAAAATGTTAGAATCTGATCCAAAATATGCGGACTTCATGACCATGATGGTAAAAACCCATCTATCCCTTTCCCACGATCCAACATTAAAGGGTGTACCAAAGGGATGGGTACTCCCAATCAGAGATGTTCTCATCTACTCTGGAGCAAAATTCCTCTGTCCAGTTGCTGGAACAATAAGCTTGATGCCAGGTACAAGCTCCAAACCTGCATATATGAGAGTTGATGTAGATCCAAAGACTGGAAAGGTATCTGGTCTGTTCTAAATATAAAAATATGGAAAACAACAAAAACAGGGCTGCTCAAAAGGCGGCCCTGTTTTGTTTTAAAAGATATTTTACTGAGGCAAGCCTAATATTTTTACTTTTATTCTCTTTCCACAACTCAAGGGCCTTAATTGTCTCCTTATATGGATGTCCAATAACAATTACCAGACCTTTTTTCATGGAATACGCCTCTGCCTTGTGCATCTGAAGCAAAATATATCTTATATCCTTCTTATTATCTAAAAAAACATCCCTTTTATACACTGGTATTCCTAATAATTTTCCTAATTTGCTGGATACACTCTTAGAGGTGGTCATACTGTCAATAAAAAATAGATGTCTTTTTTTAAGCTCAATTAAAAAGGCCTTCATAAGGGAGGCGTCCTGTGTAAATTTAGAGCCCATATGATTGTTAACAGCAATTATACCTGGAAGCCGATTTAAAGCCCTTTGGGTAAGATTTTTAACCATGTTTTGATCCATGCTTGTTAGCAGAGCTCCAGGCCCTGGATTTGACTCTGGATAGCTCAATGGTTCCATAGGCATATGCAAAAGTGTCGGGATTTTTAATTTCCTGCAAAGGTTATAGACCTCTATTGCGTGGGGGCTATAGGGCAAGATCGACAGATTTATACTCTTACCAAATAATGATATAAGTTCCTTGGCAGCTTCTAAATCCCGTCCAATGTCATCAATTATGAGTATTAGTGTTCCTTTTTTAACATGTTTTCTAGAGATTGCTCCTTTAGGATTAAAAAAGATAATATGTGTCAGAACTCCATCTATCTTAATTTTTAAAGAGTTTTTATTTTTTATTAACTTTAATTCTTTGTTATCAAACCAATCTTTTAAAAAATTCATTAACGTTACATTAAATACATGTATTTTATCTGCTCCACCAGTTATTTCCAGAGATTGATAGAGATAAGTATTGTTTCTCATATGTCTTTTTTCTATTTCTGTATAATGAACACAATATTTGGGAAGAGAGGAGATGACCATGGATTGAAGAATAGCTAAATCTACTTTTTTTATTTTTTCATCCATAGGGGAAATTAAAGGTTCTTCATATGTTGTGCCCTTACTCGGAGGCACAATCTTTTTCTTGCTCTGTCTATAACTTTTTGATTTTTTGTTATGAATATATTGGTATTTATTTGGCAGATTCAGGACATATACAAGAGAGAAAAATGTAACACCCAATATAAAAAGGAAGCCCAGGACTTTGCCCAGGCTTCCTTTTTTATTTTTATTCTTTTTTTTAC
>JAMOQN010000142.1 GCA_027063985.1 Desulfohalobiaceae bacterium | reverse complement strand
AATTGGAACAATGCCTGATAGATAAACATATAAATTCCAGGAATTACTTTAATGCCCAATTTTTTTGCATCCTTTATAAGTCTGGTCTCAAGGGGATTGTAAACCACGTCATAGACCAATTGAAATCTGCTTAAGCTCTCTTTATCTGGATATGGACTTTCATCTTTATAAGAAGACATTCCAATGGGAGTACAATTGACAAGTAGATCAGCTTTTGGCTTGTCTCTAAAATCCCAATCAATCACATCAACGTTGAACCTTTTTTTTACCGCGTTTAATTTATCCTTATTGCGTCCAGCTACTATGATGGATTCAACCTTGTTTTTTTTAAGGCCATAAATACAAGCAAGGGCAGCTCCTCCGCATCCCAGGATTAGGGCAGAATCTATTGAAGTATCCTTAATTGGTGCCAAAAATCCATCTACATCTGTATTGTGTCCAATTATTTTATTCCCATGAAGATATACAAGATTTACTGCCCCAACTGCAGTAGCCTCATCACTCACTTCATCCATATATGGTATTATTTTTTCCTTAAAAGGGATAGTTACACTAAAGCCACCAATATGCAATGTATCTGCGGCTACTATAAATTCAGGAAGTTTGCAGGGATCTATATCCCATTTAAAATATACATAAGGTAAATTATAAAGTTTAAAACCCCAGTTATGAATAATTGGGCTCAAGCTATGGGATATTGGATGTCCAATTACTCCAAAAATCTTTTCATATTCGTAATTACTCTCCACTGCCAATTTTATATCCCTCAAGTAATGCCTTTTTATTGTTTTCAACTACTTGCTTTTTTAAAGAAGACATGTGCTTTTCCATTGATTTCATGACCATATCCAGTTCTACTGCCTTGGTGGCACCTACCCATACACCTAAAGCAACCATATTGGCCATTCTGATATCTCCTAGCTCATCAGCTATTTTGTTTACTGGTATAGCTAAGGCATAATACTTTTCTTTATCAACTAAACTTTCATCCACAATTGAGGAATTAACAATGAGAAGCCCTTTCTCAACCAGTCTTGGTTGAAATTTCTCCAGAGAAGGCTGATTCATGATTATAAGTGTTTTGGGATGATAAATAATTGGTGAACCTATCTCTTCATCAGATATAACCACTGTACAATTGGCTGTACCGCCCCTCATCTCCACACCATAAACAGGCATATACGTGACATTAAGTCCCTGTTCCATGGCAGCGTAGGCAAGCACATTTCCAATAAGCATAACGCCTTGACCACCAAATCCTGCAATTATCACATCTTGATACATAAATTTTCACCTCTATCATTGGTATAGTGGTGTACTGGTGGAGTGGTTATTGGTGCATTGTCCACCCATCCACTCGTCCACCCATCCACCCATTTACGAATTACAAATCACGAATTACTCTTATTGAAGTTTTATAAAAATTTAGTTTAATCACTATTAATCCCATAAAGTTTTTTTATTTCTTGTCTTTTAATTTATCTTTATAAATTCCTAATGGAAAATACTCCATCATTTCTCTTTCTACCCTCTCATTGGCCTCCAAAGGGGTCATATGCCAATTAGTTGGGCAAGCAGATAATACTTCTACAAAGCCAAAACCCAGGCCCTCAAGTTGTACCAAAAACGCCTTTTTTAAAGCCTTTTTGGCCTTAATTATATTTTTTATATTATTCACTGCAACCCGGGCTGAAAATGCAGTTCCTTCTAAAAAGGCCAACATCTCAGCCATTTTTAAAGGATATCCTTCCTTAGATTCGCGCCTTCCATAAGGAGAGGTAGTAGTCTTTTGACCAACTAAGGTGGTGGGTGCCATCTGTCCACCTGTCATGCCATAGACAGTATTGTTTACAAATATAATGGTTACCCGCTCACCTCTATTGGCACAGTGTACAATCTCTGATAAACCAATTGCAGCAAGATCGCCGTCCCCTTGATATGCGAATACAAAATTTTCTGGCCTGGCCCTCTTTACACCTGTAGCTACTGCTGGGGCCCTACCATGGGGCGCCTCCACTGTATCCACATCAATATAATCATAAATAAATACTGAACACCCCACTGAGCCTATGCATATAGAAGTATCTTGAAGATTTAAATCATCTATTGTCTGGGCCACCAATCTATGTATTATTCCATGGTGACACCCAGGACAAAAATGGGTGGGAACATCCTTCATACATTTTGGCAGAGAAAAAACTTGTTTTTCTTGAACTTCACTCATCTCATATCCCCTAATATACTTAAAACATTTTCTTTATTGGTTCTATAAAATCCTCTGGTGTAGAAACTTTTCCAGGCATGTTTGCAAAAAACTCTGTATCAGTAACACCACATAGGGCCAATTTCACATCTTCAACCATCTGACCCGTATTGTTCTCTATGGTGATAAATCTCTTTCCAGACATAGCCAATTTCCTTAAGGGTTCATAAGGAAAGGGGAATAGGGTAATTGGCCTAAATACTCCCACTTTATATCCCATTTCCCTTAATTTTCTTGCACTGGATTTGGCAATTCTACCAATGGAACCAAAAGCAACAGCAACAACTTCTGCATCTTCAACTGAAAATTCTTCCCACTTCAAATCTTGCTCCATGGATTTATATTTCTTCCAAAGCTTCATATTATGTTCTTCCATTTCACCATCGCCAAGAAAAAGGGATTTTAAGATCCTCTGCTCTCTACCCTTTTTCCCCGTGAGCTTCCACTCATTGGCCTCATTGGGATCAATGGTCCGTTGTTTCCATCTGGTAATTGGTTCTTTCATTTGTCCTAAAATGGCATCTCCCAGAATAAGAACAGGATTTCTGTACTTAAAAGCTAAATCAAAGGCCTCTATTGTTAAATCATAACATTCCTGACACGTGGAAGGAGCCAAAACCATGGTACGATAGTCTCCGTGTCCACCACCCCTAGTGGCCTGAAAATAATCACCTTGAGAAGGTTGAATACCTCCTAAACCTGGCCCACCCCTAGTAATATTAACTATTACTGCTGGGAGTTCACTCCCAGCCATGTAAGAAATTCCCTCTTGCTTTAAGGAAATTCCAGGTGAAGAAGAGGAAGTCATTGCCCTTTTTCCACAAGCAGCAGCACCAAGTACCATGTTTATAGAGGCGAGCTCACTTTCTGCCTGAACAAACTCCCCACCCAATTTCACTAATTCCCTTGAAAGATATTCAGGAATATCACTTTGTGGGGTAATTGGATATGCAAAATAACACTCTACCCCTGCATCCAGGGCGCCTATAGCTATTGCCTCGTTACCCTTTACAAGCATTCTCTCTCTATTTTTATCCATAATTTTTTGTCCTCTATGGTGTATTGGTTATTGGTATAGTGGTTATTGGTATATTAGTGTATTGGTGTAGTGGTTCATTCCTTTTTCCTGTTCACGAATCAAGAATCACGGTTCACCGTTCCCTCTTTCTATTCATTAATCACTAATCACGAATCACGAATTCTTGGTTTTATGGTTTTAAAAACCACCAGGGCTCCATCTGGACATATTTCTGCACAAAATCCACATCCTCGACATTTGTCTTTTTTTTCCTGGTCACATTGAACCACCTTATAGCCCTTTGTATTCAGGACTTCTCCCTGCACCAATATCTCCTCTGGACAAACAGAGGTGCATAGCAAACAACCCTTACATCTCTCTACTCTGATTTCAATCCTAGACATAGCACTCCCAACACCTTTTTTAAGTATTAAAAAAATAAATTACAATAATAACCAAAAAACGTGATAATACCTAGCTTAAAACAAAAATAAAAGTCAATGGACTTTTTTCAAGGCTTACGACAAATTGTTATTATAAAATTAACATACAGTCTCCATATGAAAAAAATCTAAATTTATTTTTCACTGCATATTGGTAAGCAGACAAAATAAGGTCTCTTTCAGCAAAGGCAGACACTAAAAGCAATAGAGAAGAACGGGGGAGATGAAAATTTGTTATCATATGGTCAACCACATGAAATTTAAAGCCTGGATATATATACAGGTCCACCCATCCCTTATATTCATCCAACTTACCCAATTTTTTGAACACACCCTCTAAAGTTCTCACTGAAGTTGTTCCAACAGCCACAACCGGAATATTATTTTCTTTGGCTAAACTTATTTTACTTGCATTTTCATAATCAATTTCAACATATTCTTTATGCATTTTGTGTTGACGGATGTCTTCACATCGCACTGGTTCAAAGGTACCAGCGCCCACATAGAGTGTAATAAATGCCATATCAATATTCTTTTCTTCTAACCTTTTGATAACCTCATTATCGAAGTGGAGGCCAGCAGTTGGAGCAGCTACTGAACCTGCTTTTTCGTCCTTCGCAAACACGGTCTGATACCTTATAAAGTCCTGGGATTCAGAATCCCTTTTAATATAAGGGGGCAAAGGCATGGTACCAAGCCCATTTATTAACTCAAAAAGATTTTTTTTCCAGAAAAGCTCCACTACACATCTGCCAAATTCAAATTTTTCCTTTACTTTTAAAAAAAAATCCTTTGAAAATATAACTAGATCTCCATACTTTAGGCGCTTTAAAGGCCTAAGCAATCCTTCTACAACACATGTATTCCAATCCCCTCGTTTATGGATCTCAATCAAAGGTAAGGGGGTAAGTAACAAAAATTCTATCCTTGCTCCTGTGGATTTTTTTTTACCAAAAATTCTTGCGGGAATTACCTTAGACTGGTTAAATACAATTAGGCTGTTTGCAGGTATAAATTTATAAATCTCCTTAAATTTGGTCTCAAAAAAAATTTTTTTTATTCTATCTACCACTAAAAGTCTTGACTCACTACGTTTTTTTAGTGGATACTGTGCAATAAGTTCTTTTGGTAATTCAAAATCATAATTGGACAGGTGAAATTTTTTTTCCATTCTTAATCCCAACAAAGAAAAGGAGAAGTAAAATGAAAAAGATCCCGTTGTTTTTAATGACACTTGTATTAATCAGTTGTAGCCAAATAAAAAAGAATACCTTTTTCAAAAACACCTCAAGTAATAGCAGCAATAGCACTGAAGCATATACCATGGAATATCAAAAATCAACATCTTATGACTTTCCCGATATCCCAATCCCCAATGAGCTGAAATTGGATCCAAAAAAATCCCTGGTCTTTGAATCGGCTACAATAAAGGTTGGAATACTAGTGTACAAGGGAAGGGTAGACCCCTTATCTTTATTTGAATATTTTGAATCTAATCTTCCTCAAAATGGATGGACCTTACGGAGCTATTTTAAGTATGGCAAGTATATAATTTTATTCTCCAAAGAAAGTAGAGATCTTGTCATTAGAATACAAGAGAAGGGCTTCACCACTGAGGCATTTATATGGGTTGTTCCCAGGACCAAAAGTTCAATCAATAAATCTGATGAAATAACAGAAGAAGAGATAAAACCATGATTCC
>JAMOQN010000141.1 GCA_027063985.1 Desulfohalobiaceae bacterium | reverse complement strand
TGGAGCAGCTTGGTTTTGATGAGAGAAATAGGAAAATTATTGAGGAAGTTATAAAAAGTCCATATGGCATGATCCTGGCCACTGGACCTACTGGAAGTGGAAAGTCCACTACTCTTTATACGATTTTAAATATGATAAATACACCTGAGATAAATATTATTACCCTTGAAGATCCAGTAGAGTACAGGATGAAGAATGTAAGACAGGTACAACTAAATAGAAAGGCAGGAATGACCTTTGCCAGTGGGCTCAGGTCTATTCTCAGACAGGACCCAGACGTTGTTATGGTTGGAGAAATAAGGGATAGGGAAACTGCAGAGATAGCGGTCCAGGCCGCTCTAACTGGTCATAAGCTGTTGTCCACGGTGCATACAAACGATGCTGCAAGCGCAATAACCAGGCTTTGCGATATGGGTATAGAGCCCTTTTTAGTGGCCTCTACTTTGCTTGTGTCTATTGCACAAAGGCTTGTTAGACGTATATGTCCATATTGTGAGGAAGAGTATTCCCCTGATCCCAAATTATTGCAATTTTTAGGTCTGGAAAAAGATGATATAAAATACAAAAGAGGAAAAGGGTGTGCCCAATGTCATTTTACGGGATTTATTGGTAGGATGGGTGTATATGAAATTTTAAAAAATGACGAGCAGGTCCAGGAACTTACAATGCAAAATGTATCATCTAAAAGGATTATAAGAGAACTTGTTGACGCAGGTAAATTAAGAACCCTTAAAGACGATGTGTTGGATAAAGTAAAACAGGGGCTTACTACCCCAGAAGAAGCAATTAAAGTTATTATCTCGTAAAGATTATGGAATTTGTATATAGGGCAATTAATGAAAAAGGCGAAGTAGTAAAGGGGATAATAACTGCAGAATCCCTTGATAAAGCAGAGGAGATCCTCTTTGAAAGAGGACTTTTCCCTGAAGAGGTTAAAAAGCAAATCCATGATACAGGGTATTCATATCTAGACCAATTAAGGGCAAAATTTTCTTCTGTAAAGTCCCCAGAGCTTATAATGTTTACAAAACAATTTCGCACAATGTTTAGGGCAGGGATATCTGTTGTTGAAATCCTCTCTATCTTGGAAAAACAAGTAGAAAATTTAAAACTAAAAAATGTTATAAAAAAAATGCAAGAGGATATTAAAGAGGGTAAAACCTTATATCAAGCCTTTTCCTCCCATCCAGATATATTTTCTAATTTATATTGTGCAATGATCAGGGCTGGGGAAACTAGTGGTGCCTTGGTGGAGGTTATGGACAGGATCTGTTATTTATTGGAGCATGAATACAAGATCAAACAAGATATCAAATCTGCACTTCAATATCCAATAATCGTGTCTGTGGCTTTAACTGGTGCATTTTTCTTTTTACTTACCTTTGTGATTCCGAAATTTGTTAGAATTTTTAAAAGCGCGAAAATTTCTCTACCCCTTCCCACAAAAATTGCAATAGCCCTTTACCATTTTTTAATTGGATACTGGTATTTGTGTGTCCTAGGTGTGCTTATTCTGGTATTTGGTCTTGGCTTTTATTTCAGGACAGAAAATGGCAAACTGGTTAGAGATACCTTCTTATTAAAAATGCCAATATTAGGCCCGGTCTTTCAAAAGGCGGCAATGTCCAGATTTTCTAGTATTTTTGCGATATTACAAGCCAGCGGCATAAGTGTATTAAATGCCCTTGACATTTTATCATCAACAATTGGAAATGCTGCGATTTCTAAAGAGTTCTCAAATCTAAAGGAAAAATTAAGGGAAGGTATGGGAATTTCAGGGCCACTGCGTTCTGCAAAATTTTTCACGCCCATGGTAATCTCCATGGTGGCAGTTGGAGAAGAGACAGGAAATTTAGACGAGATGTTATCTGAAATTTCAAAGCATTATGATGAAGAAGTAGAATATGCAGTTGCCAAGATGTCTGCTAATTTAGGCCCAATTTTAATTGTAGGTCTGGCTGCTGTTGTTGGCTTTTTTGCCCTTGCAGTATTCCTTCCTATGTGGGATTTAACAAAACTGGCTAGGATGTGATACAATCCCAGATCTGTAACAGACGTCTTGTGACGTCAGTTAAACCTCTGCCTTTTGCTTATCTCCATATTTTTGCTTGAACTTGCCAAAAAAAAACATTAGGTTATTATTGTTTAATAAGTTTTTTCTCTCTTTGAAAATTTT
>JAMOQN010000140.1 GCA_027063985.1 Desulfohalobiaceae bacterium | reverse complement strand
AAAAATTATAGAATATGGCAACAAATAATCTTTCTCCTCAATCTCTTTATAATCCATCCTCTAACTTTGCTTCCTACCGCAACATTATCTATTAATGCAATAAATTATCAAAAAGCTTATTTCTTTTACAACATTATCTCTTTAAATCAAAATAATCTCTTCATCTACAACTAATCAAAACATCAACTCTTTATCTCCCCTTATAATCTCTTTTCTCTTTTTTAACAGTTTTATTATAAGTAATCATTTTTTCGTGAGCTTGACATAATCTGTTTATCCTAATAAACATATATTCTGTCAAACCCACAACGATATACACCCTAAAAACCCATTTTGATAAAAATACGGGTATTAATATATCGTTAATCATTCCCTAATGTCAAGGAGATTGTGAAAAAATGCACACCACATATTTATTTCAAAAATCATTATGGAGTCAGTATCAACAGTCACTTCAAAAGCGGAACGTCCCTCAAAAAAAGTGGCGTTGGATGGTGCGCTGGGTGCAGAATTATATCAGTCAGGCTAATAAAATTAAGACTGGTAAAACAAATAAAAACTTGTATTCCAAAAAGTCCCTTTTAGGTTATCTGCAGGAGTTAGGCAGAAAAAAGAGTGTCGAAGATTGGCAGTTCGTGCAGGCAATAGAGGCTCTTCAGATATTTTTTTGTGATCTTTTAAAACCATCTTGGGCTAATGAATTTGATTGGGATTTCTGGAAACAATCAGCAAAAAACATCTCTTCTGAGCATCCTACCTTAAAACGTGAAGTGCCTGAAAACTCTTTTCAATATGAAAAAAAACAAAAATTTACTTCAATTAGTTCAAAATCAGTTCAGAATAAAAATGATGATCTATTTGCTAAAGTAAGGGATGAAATTCGAAGCAGATATTATTCCATTCGTACCGAAGAAACATACCTAAACTGGCTTAAAAAATTTATTATATTTCACAATCAGCAAGATGTCGCTCAAATGGGTGAGGTGGAAGTCAAAGCATTCCTTGAATATCTGGCAGTCAAAAGAAATGTGTCGCCTGCTACTCAAAAACAAGCCCTTAACGCCCTTATATTTGTGTATCGGGAGGTATTAAATCGCCCACTGGAACTTGGTAACTTTCAAAGACCAAGGCCTAAACAGAATTTACCAGTAATACTTACCAGAGCAGAGGTTCATGCACTTCTTTCCAAATTAACAGGGGTACACGAATTAATGGCTGGCCTGCTATATGGAACAGGCATGAGACTCATGGAATGTGTCAGATTGCGTGTTCAAGATATTAATTTTGGTTATAGATACATAATAGTACGTTCAGGAAAGGGCGACAAAGACAGGCGTGTTCCTTTGCCAGAGAAATATTATCATAAGTTACAGGAACATTTATGTAAGGTAAAAGAGGTGCATGAAAGTGATCTCAGCAGAGGCTTTGGAGAGGTGTATCTTCCTCATGCCCTGGACCGAAAATATCCAGGGATGTCTAAAGAATGGATATGGCAATATGTTTTTCCTTCTTCCAGACTTTCTGTTGATCCAAGGACAGGAAAGGTTAGACGACATCATGTCCATGAAAACAGCTTACAAAAGGCCATTAAAAGGGCCGCCCTTAAAGCAGGTTTGAGCAAAAGAGTTAGTTGCCACACACTCAGACACAGTTTTGCTACTCATTTACTTGAAGCGGGTTATGACATACGCACGGTTCAAGACCTATTAGGCCATGCTGATGTTTCCACCACAATGATATATACCCATGTAATGAATAGGCCAGGAGTGATTGTTAAAAGCCCTGTTGATATGTAAATATATTTTCTGTTTCTAAAATTTTGCAAAATTTTAGACTCACACCCCCCTCTTCTCTCCAAAACACAATACGTGGAGACGGGGTGTCATTTTAAATCCATATGTTTTACAAAATTCAAACACAATGGGCATATTGCGAATTTGTTCTTCCCTTGTATGCCCAAAAGGCATAATATAGACCTGTTCTTTTTTTATGTTGTTCATAAAGACAAAATCTACTATAAGATCTAAGTTTTTTTCATTGGCCAGTAGTTTAAAATAATGGCAGTTAAATAGATTTTTTGATCTAAAATGCCATTTACCATTAAGATACTTTGGACTACAAACTACTACTCCATGAGAGTGCTTGGGAATTTCCACTTTGCCGCTGGTTTCATATTGAAT
>JAMOQN010000139.1 GCA_027063985.1 Desulfohalobiaceae bacterium | reverse complement strand
TTGGATTATCCCCTTTTAATTAAGGTAAAAGATACCCTTACCTTTAATGAAGAAATAGGCGTTCCAGTGGACTTAATTGTGCTTGGTGTTGGTATGGAGCCAAATCCCATTAATAATTTGGTCAGCCTTATGAAAGTCCCTGTTGGAAACGATGGATTTTTGCAGGAAGTGCACCCAAAATTAAGACCAGTAGAAACATCTGTAGATGGTGTGGTTTTGGCTGGAACTGTACAGGCCCCAATGGACACATCAGAAGTTTCAAATAGTGCATCCTGTGCATCAGTAAAAATAACCTCTCTCCTTGGTAAAGGTTATGTGGAAGTGGATCCCTTTATTGCTGAGGTTGATAAAGACAAATGTAAAGGTCATGGCAAGTGTATTGAGGCATGTCTAAGAGATGGAGCCCTTATAATGAAAGATGGAAAGGCAGAGGTAGTACCAGCCCTTTGTGCTGGATGTGGTGCATGTGTACCTGTTTGTCCTGAAGGTGCAATTCAAATTGCAGGATCAACCCTAAAACAGTATGAGGCAATGGTAGACGCCATTGTAAACGATGAGATAATTCAAGATTAATTAGCAATAAGGATGTATGGTTATGATAGATAAAGAAAAACTAAAAGAGCTCAGGGAAATACGAAAAGACAGGATAAAAGAAATTAAAGAAATAGTAAAGGAGCAAAATAAAATAAAAGAGTCAATAAAAAATGCACTAAAGAATGGTTCAAAGACAGTACCTGAGATCAGTGAAAAAACTTATCTTCCTAAAGATACTGTAATGTGGTATATTGCTTCTTTAAAAAAGTATGGTGAAGTTTTAGAAGGCGATAAACAAGGAGATTACTTTTCCTATATCTTGGTGGAAGACAAGGCTTTATAAGGAAAACAAGGGAGATAATTAGATGAGGGTAATTAATCCAAATTTTGAATCAAAGCTAATAAAATATGGTGTAGATAGCTCAAACATGTGCTTTAATTGTGGTACATGCTCAGCTATCTGTCCCCTTTTTGAACACGGCTTTCCCAGGAGATTTATGCGTTATGTACAAATTGGGGCAGAGGATGAGATCTTAAAATCAAAGATGGAGATATTTAAGTGTCTTCACTGTGGCCTCTGTACATCTTCATGTCCCAGGGGCGCAAGTCCCGGGGAGGTGATGTTAGGACTAAAGAGATTTGTGCTCGATAAAATGAGGAGGGATGTCAATGTTTAATCCCACAGATATAATAGATGTAATGGCAAAGAATATAAAAAAAACCAAAAATCCATTTGGTATAAATACAAAACATTTAAATACCTGGTGGGAAACAGAAGATCTAAAAGAAGAGGGCGAGTATCTTCTATTTACGGGACTAATGTATCAAATGATACCATATATTGAAGTTGTTACCTCAAGGATGGAACAATTTGAAGACAAGAAGATATCAAACTATACGTCATTTGGAAAATACATTCCCTCTGGCATATCATCTTTGGTTATGGACAAACTTATATCCAGAGATGAAAAGGATATGTCAATAGAAGTTTTAAAAAATATTGTGTGGTTACTTAAAAAATCCAATGTTGATTTTTATTATAGACCTGATCTTGATATGTATAGTGGAATACTTCTCTATGACCTTGGAGATGTAAAATACTTTAAAGAACATGCCAACTATGTAGCATCAATTTTAAGAGCAAATAAAGTCCAGAAGATAATAACTGTTGATCCCCACACAACATATGCACTAAAGGTGTTATATCCTAAATATGTATATACTTCATTTGAGGTAGTTACATATCTTGAACTTCTGCAGCTACAAGGAAATGAAACCAAAGAGGTTGTATTGCATGACCCCTGTTTTTATGGGCGGTATCTGGATTTGTCAGATTGTCCCAGAGATCTTTTAAAACAAATAGGTGTAAATGTGGTTGATATTCAGAGGAATGGAAAATTTACCCATTGTTGCGGTGGCCCTGCAGAGTCTCTATCTCCAAAATTAGCAGGTGAAATTAGAAAAAACAGGATACCACAACTAACGAAAAATGGAAATTTGATTATTACTATGTGTCCAATATGTTATGCTAATCTCAAAAAAGAGACCTCAAATATCCAGGATATGGCAAATTTTCTAAAAGATGTATTGATAAATTAAAAAACATATGGCGATTTTCCAGGAAAAAGGAAAAGTGGGT
>JAMOQN010000138.1 GCA_027063985.1 Desulfohalobiaceae bacterium | reverse complement strand
AGTTTTTAAGGTAATTGGTACCTTAATTTTCTATCTTTACCTGTTGGCTATTTTGTCAAATGTTTACAAAAAAATCATGGTATCATAAAAATTAGTTAGGTCATTTATGGGTTGAAATAAAAGCACAAAATAGTTAGCTTACATGGGTAAATAAAAATATGGAGTTCATGGTGAAAAAAAATAGCTATATTAAGATATCACTGACCTTTTTTATTTTATTTTTTTTGTATGCCAAAGGATTTAGTTATCAACTCATAACAGCCAAAGTATGTGAGGAAATAGTAAATGGACAGCCCCAATTTAGTAGTGTAGTGTTTTCATGGTCTGCAAAAAAAATTTATTGTTATACTTTATTTGATCAAATAGAGAAGGAGAGTTTTATTTATCATCAATGGTATTTTAAGGACAAATTGGTTGCCAAGATAAAACTAAAACTCAAACCTCCAGTATGGGCTACTTTTAGCAGAATATATATTAGGGAGTCTGATATTGGACCATGGCGCATTGAAATAGTTGATGAAAACGGGAATTTAATCCACACACTACGATTTAGTGTAGTTAAATAATTATGAACAAATTATTAAACATTATATTTTCTACTATTACTGTAAAAGATGTTTTAGATATATTGATAAACAGCTATATCTTGTTTCGGATTTACGTACTATTTTACGGCACTGCTATTTTCAGGGCATTAATAGGTCTAGTATTATTATTTGTGTGTCAAAGATTTTCTTCATATACTGGTTTAGTTATGACCAGTTATATAATGCAAGGTATTATTACTGTTGCTTTGTTTGTTATAATTATAGGATTTAGACATGAATTAAGGGGAATTTTACAGACAAAAAGGATAGGCGATATTTTTTGGAGAATTAAAATAAAACGTATTAAAAAATCCAATTTACATGATGTTATAGAAACTGTTTTTTCACTATCTGAAAAAAAAGTGGGTGCTTTAATTGTAATACCTGGTAAAAATAGCGTAAATCCCTTTGTATCAGGGGGCACAAAGATAGATTCCTTAATCAGCCAGGAATTAATAGAAAGCATATTCATGTCCAAAGGGCCTTTACATGATGGTGCTATTATTTTGGAAGATGGGAAGATCAAAAAAGCAGGAGTTGTTTTGCCTCTTTCTGAAAAGGAAGATCTACCAGCCTACTATGGAACAAGGCATAGGGCTGCTCTCGGGCTAAGTGAAGTTTGTGATGCACTTGTTATTTCAGTCTCAGAAGAAAGAGGCACTGTATCTATTGCCATTGGAGGAGAAATTTTTCAGATATACGATAATAAAGATTTGGATTTAATATTAAATAGTCATTTAGGAGATACTGCTAAAAGTAAATCTAATAAAGACTATATATCTTATTCTTTTGTTGCTATTATATGTCTTTTAATTGTTTCAGGAGTGTGGTTTACTTTTACTAGAGGACAAACATCATTTGCATCATTAGATGTACCTGTAGAGATTATGAAAAAATCATCAAATGTTGATATAGTAAGTACTAGTCCAAATATTATAAAATTAACATTAACTGGACCTAGGGTTATTCTTCGTTCCATAAGTGAAAATGATATTGATTTGTTTGTCAAGGTCAAAGATCAGGAACCAGGCACATATTTATACGATATTACAGAAAAAAATATATCATTACCGCCAGGTATAAAAATAGTAAAAATAGACCCATCCAGAATAAAAATAAAATTAGATAAAATAACTACGAAGCTCTTGCCTGTTCAAGTTGACTGGGTGGGTAAGTTGCCAAAAGATATTTTAATTACTGATGTTACGGTAATGCCTGCTAAAGTTCATGTAATAGGTCCAAAGACGTTGCTTAACTCAATATCAACTATTTATACAGAAAAGGTTAGAGTTGATAATATAAATAAATCAGGAGAAATAAGTGTGGAACTTAAATTGGATCCTGTATTAAGATTAAAGGAGCATGTGGATACGGTAAAGGTCAAATTTATTGTTAAAAAGAGAGATTAATTTTTATGAATTAGTTTTATAATTTATTGGGTATGTAACATAAAAAAAGTCCCTGATCACTCAGAGGAGATCAGGGACCAGATTGGATAAAAAATTTTTTCAGCCTTACTGTTAGAACGAAAGATTAAAGTCTTTTAACCTAATGAAATTATTGATGGGCCATGAAGGAGTCGAACCTTCAACCTCCGGATTAAGAGTCCGTTGCTCTGCCAATTGAGCTAATGGCCCGTAACGAAACATTCTGTTAAGTCTTTTTGTGTATTCTGTCAAGGGAAAATATAGCTATTCTGGAAGAAATTATAAACTGTTATATTTATTTCTGTTATCATTTTGTTAGGATTGTATTGACAAAAAAATGATGTTAATATAAACTATTTTTAATAAATAAAATTATAATTGTTTTCTTATAACCATGTTTTGTTAAAGGAACTACTAGAATTAGATGAAATCAAATATCCTTCCATCTCAAGTTATTCTCATAGAAGTTGGCCCTAGAGACGGGCTCCAATCTTATCCCTGTTTTATATCCACTGGGAATAAAATAAAAATAATTGAGAACCTGATAGATGCAGGTCTTAGAAATATTCAGATAACCTCTTTTGTAAATCCCAGAAAAGTTCCTCAATTTAAAGACGCTGAAGAGATAGTGAGGTATTTTTGTAACTCTGATTTAATTTTAACTAGCTTAGTTTTAAACAAAAAGGGTTTAGATAGGGCAATCTCGGCTGGTGCTAAGGGTGTTGAAATATCAATATCTGCCAGTAGTGAATTTAGTGTGAAGAATACAGGGATGTCAAAAAAAGATGCCCTGGCTAGTTTAAAACATATGTTGTTGACTGCTAAAAATAATGGTCTTTATATAAGAGGAAGTATTCAATGTTGTTTTGGTTATATGAGTTATAGTGATGTTACAGTAGATGATGTTTTAGAAATTGTAGATATCTTTTTAGATATAGGAGTAGATGAAATAGTATTTGCTGACACAACTGCAAGGGCCAATCCCATTTTAATTAATAAATTTTTAGAAGATATATTAAAAACAATAGATCCAAATATTATCTCAATGCATTTTCATTCAAAAATGAATTTAGGTATTGTTAATATGTATGAGAGTCTTAAATTTGGAATTAAAAGATTTGATACTTCATTTGGTTATCTGGGAGGATGTCCATTTTTAGATAAAAACTATATAAATATTTCTACAGAAGAGGCAGTTAATCTTTTAAATGAGCTTAATATTTATACAGGAGTAGATATAAATAAATTAAAAAAATGTTCTGATTATTTAAAAAATTACAAAATTGAATAATATTGTTATGAAAGTGAATTTGGGTTAATTTTATTAATTGTAAAATTAAACTTAGAAGGAGGGGGTATGGACTTTGATCTTACTAAAGAGCAAGAAATGATAAAAAAGGAAGTAAGGAAATTTGCATTAAAAGAGATTGCCCCTGTAGCAAGGGAGCTTGATGAAAAAGAGGAATTTTCTGTCGAGCTAACTAGGAAAATGGGGGAAATTGGCCTTTTTGGAATGTTTGTATCTGAGAAATATGGCGGCCAGGGCCTTGATTATCTATCCTATATTATTGCTGTTGAGGAGCTAGCAAAGGTTGATGCCTCACAGGCAGCCACAATAGCTGCAGGAAATTCCCTTGGTATTGGGCCTATTTATTATTTTGGTACAGAAGAACAAAAAAATAAGTATCTGCCAAAATTGTGTTCTGGAGAAGGATTGTGGGGATTTGGGCTAACTGAGCCAGAGGCAGGATCTGATGCTGGAGGTACCAAGACCACTGCAGTCAAGGATGGAAATGAATGGGTTATAAATGGATCTAAGATTTTTATAACTAATGGATCAAGCCCAATATCCATGGGAGTTACTGTTCAGACTGTAACAGGTACAAGGGAGGATGGAAGACCAGAATATACCTGTTTTTTAGTTGAACATGGCACCAAAGGTTTTACTGCCAAGACCATTCATGGTAAAATGATGTGGAGGGCATCAAATACAGCAGAGCTTTATTTTGATAATGTGAGGGTCCCAGAAGAAAATATGCTTGGAAAACGGGGAGATGGATTTAAGCAAATGCTTATGACCTTGGATGGCGGCAGGTTATCAATTGGCGCCATGGGTTTAGGTGGAGCAGAAGGTGCCTATGAAAGGGCACTCAAATATGCAAAACAGAGGGTGCAATTTGGCCAGCCAATATCAAAATTTCAGGCCATTGCCTTTAAATTGGCAGATTGTGCAACAGAGATCGAGTGTGCCAGAAATCTCCTATATAAGGCGTGTTGGCTAAGGGACCATAATAGACCCTTTGCCAAATATGCTGCAATGGCAAAACTCTATTGTTCTGAGCTTATGGGCAGAGTAGTTGATCGGGCTGTTCAAATACATGGTGGATACGGCCTTATGAAAGAATATGATGTTGAGAGGTTTTATAGGGATCAAAAGATATTGGATATAGGGGAGGGGACCTCTGAAGTTCAGAGGATAGTAATATCAAGACATATTGGTTGTTAAAAAAAATAGGGGGGGGAGAGGTATGGAATTACCAAGATTTGAAGTTGGTAAAATCACTTTAGGGGATTTGGTGGATTTAGTGGCTGAGCAAATGCCAGATCAAATGGCAGTGGAGTATCTAGAGCCCAAAAGAATCAGCCACACCTACAAAGAATTTAATGAAATTTGTAGGCAGGTTGCAAAGGGCCTTTTGGCCATGGGGGTTAAGAAAGGAGATCATATTGCAGTATGGGCAAATAATGTCCCAGAATGGTTGTATCTTCAGTTTGGTTCTCCCAAAATGGGGGCTGTTTTAGTTACAGTGAACACCAATTACAGGGCATTTGAACTTGAGTATCTTTTAAAACAATCAGATACAACAACACTGTTTTTGATTGGGGGTGTCAGGGAACCTGACGAATACATAAAGGTAATAAATGAGGTATGTCCTGAGTTAAAAGATAGTGAACCTGGGAAACTAAAAAATGAAAACCTCCCATTTTTAAAAAATATTGTGTTTATAGGTGAAGAAACACCCCCAGGGATGTTTAATTGGAAGGATTTGATGAAGATGGGAGAGAGCGTATCAGATGAAGAGTTGGATAAGGTTCAGAAATCGCTTAAACCAGATGAAGTAATAAATATGCAATATACATCTGGTACAACTGGATTTCCAAAGGGTGTTATGCTAACTCATACAAATATTATCGGGAATGCAAAATCAATTGCAGAGTGTATGAAATTTAGTCCAAAGGATAAATTGTGTATTCCTGTTCCTTTTTTTCACTGTTTTGGTTGTGTACTTGCAACCCTGACTTGTCTGGTTGCTGGTGCAACCATGTGTCCTGTTGTCCAATTTAAGCCAGATGTAGTTTTGAGGACAGTGGAACAACTTAAATGTACTGCCCTTCATGGGGTGCCAACAATGTTTATTGCAGAGTTAGAAGAGATGGAAAACAAAAAATACGATACTTCATCCCTTAGAACAGGAATAATGGCAGGTTCTCCATGTCCAATAGAAGTGATGAAAAAGGTCGTAAATGATATGGGTGCCAGGGAAATGACCATTGTATATGGCCAGACCGAGTCATCCCCAGGTATAACTCAAACAAGGACCGATGATCCAATAGAAATAAGGGTATCGACAGTTGGAAGGGCACTTCCCAATGTGGAAGTAAAAATAGTGGATATAGACACTGGAGAAGAAGTACCCCCAGGAGTTCAGGGAGAACTCTGTACCAGGGGATACCACGTGATGAAGGGATATTATAAAAATGAAGAGGCTACCAAAAAGGCCATTGATGAAGATGGATGGTTACATACTGGTGACCTGGCAATAATGGATGAAAATGGATATTGCAAGATAACAGGTAGAATGAAAGACATGATAATAAGGGGTGGTGAAAATATCTATCCAAGGGAAATTGAGGAGTTCTTGTATACACATCCAAAGATTAAAGACGTACAGGTGGTTGGAGTTCCAAGTAAAAAATATGGAGAAGAAGTTGCAGCATTTGTACAGTTAAAAGAAGGTGAGGTGGCTACAGAGGAAGAATTAAAAGAATTTTGCAAAGACAAGATAGCGTATCACAAGATCCCTGCATATTGGTTCTTTGTTGATGAATACCCAACTACTGCAAGTGGTAAAATCCAGAAATATAAACTTAGGGAAGAGGCTACCAGGTTGCTTGGTAGGGAGGAAGATGCAAAAATAGAAACAGCTTAAACTTAAAAATCAACCATGGTTAGAAGCAAAAGGCTTTTTATAAGCCTTTTTGCTTCTAATTGAAATACTTAAGGGGTATAATTATGGAAGAAGAAATTTTACTTAAACAAGAAAAAGAGCAGATCTGTATTTTGACATTAAATCGTCCCCAGGTGATGAATGCATTTAATTTTGACCTATTACATGCCTTAAAAAGAGAAATAGATTCTATTAGATTTAGAAGGGATATAAGGGTTGTGATAATAACTGGCGCTGGTGATAGGGCATTTTGTGCAGGGGCAGATCTAAAAGAAAGGGCCACTATGCCAGAGGATAAGGTAAGGGAGTTTATTTATACAATAAGAAATCTTTTTACAGATATTTCAAATCTTCCCAAGCCTGTTATAGCAGCTGTAAATGGTGTAGCCTTGGGTGGTGGCACTGAACTGGCCCTTGCTTGTGATATTCGCATAGCCTCAGAAAATGCTACTTTAGGACTAACTGAAACAAGGTTGGCTATTATTCCTGGGGCTGGAGGAACCCAGCGTCTTCCCAGAATTGTGGGCGTGGCCAAGGCAAAGGAGCTTATTTTTACAGGCAAAAGGGTAAGTGCAAAAGAGGCATTAGACATTGGACTTGTCAATAGGATATGCACCCTGGAGAACTTGCTTTCAGAATGCGAAAAATTAGCCATGGAGATATGTGAAACAGGGCCAATTGCCATTGAACAGGCAAAGTATGCAATAAATAAAGGTATAGAAGTTGATATAAATACTGGTCTTGCGATTGAGTCCAATGCCTATTGGATAACCATTCCCACAGAAGATAGGTTAGAAGGACTAAGGGCATTTAAGGAAAAAAGAAAACCAAATTATAAAGGAAAATAAATGGTAACAGTAGGGGTGATTGGTGTGAGAAACACAGATCATAGACACACATAAAAGAGGGAATATAAAATGGATGAAAGAACAAACAACAGGCTCTTTTGGCAAAAAGAAGAAGAAAAATTAGATGAGCTTGTGAAAAAAGCTGTTTGGCCAGGTGGAGAAAAGGCGGTCTCGAGATTAAAAAAACAGGGTAAAAGACCAGTTAGAGAATTAATAAATTTATTAATTGATCCAGGAACTGAATTTTATGAGCTCAGCAGGATTGCAGGCTTTGGAATGAATTATCCAGATGTTGAAGATGTACCGTGCGCAGGAATAGTCACTGGAATTGGGAAGATTCATGGCAATTGGACAATGATAATTGCCAATGATTCCAGGGTAAAAGCAGGGACATACTTTCCTATTACTTTAAAAAAACATCTGCGTGCTCAGGCAATTGCTGAAAAATGTGGTTTAAATTGTGTTTACATAGCAGATTCTGGTGGTGCTTATCTCCCAATGCAGGCAGATGTGTTTCCTGGAGAAGATCACTTTGGAGCCATGTTTTATAACATGGCAAGGATGTCTGCTAAAGGCCTTAAACAGGTAACCATGAGTACTGGTGGAAACACTGCAGGAGGCGCTTATATAGTCTTTATGGCATGTCAGGCAGTTATGGTGGAAAAATTGGCATATTCTTTTTTGGGTGGTCCCCCCTTGGTCAAAATGGCTACAGGTGAGGAAATAACAGCAGAGGCCCTAGGTGGTGCTGATGTACATACAAGGATTTCTGGGGGGGCTGATTATTTTTGTAAAACCCAGGAAGAAGGTATATTAAAGGTCAGGGAAATATTATCAATGGAGCCGGTGCAAAGGATCCATTGTCACAGATTTGAAAAAAGGCCTCCAAAGGTTCCTGCTGAAGAAATATATGAAATACTACCTGCTCAGGTGAGCAGAAGTGTTGATGTTAGGGCATTTATCAGGGCAATTGCCGATGACAGTGAGTTTATTGAATATAAAAGAAGATTTGCACCAGGTAGAGGAGAGAATATTGTAACAGGAAAAATTAGGATAGATGGGATACCTGTTGGAGTAATTGCTTCAAATGGAGTGGGAATAATTTTTGTTGAAGCTGCAAAAAAGGCCACAGAATGGATTGTAAGATGTTCTTACGAAAAGATTCCCCTTTTGTTTATCCAAAATTCCCCTGGATATATGGTTGGTTCTGAGTCTGAACACATGGGAATTGGGAAATATGGGGCTGATATGGTTAGGGCAGTATCATGCGCCCAGGTACCAAAGATTCAACTCGTGATAGGTCCTGATCACGGAGCTGCCAATTATGGTATGTGTGGTAGGGCGTATAGGCCCAACTTTTTATTCGCAACAATGAGGGCCAGGACATCTGTTATGAGTGGAAAGAGTGCAGCAGGGGTCTTGCTTTCAATTGAAAAAAGAAAAAGGGCTGCAAAGGGCAAGCCCATGACAAAAGAAGAAGAAGATGGGTTTTACAAAAAAATGATGGATAAATACGACAGGGAAGCCCATCCATTTTATTGTGGAGCAAGATTACTTAATGACCGTATTTTAAAATTTTCTGAAATAAGAAAATGGCTTTCCATGGCATTTGAGGTAAGTTTAATTAAACCAATTGGAGAGCCCTCTTTTGGTAATTTCAGATTTTAGGAGGATGTTATGGCAGAATATGATCTCTGGAAAATTTTTCCAAGAATGCCTAAAAAAGTTGTAATTGGCGATATAACCATTAGGGATGGTTTTCAACACGAAGAAAAATTTATATCCACTGAAGCCAAGATATACTATGCAGAACAGCTGATTTTCGCAGGGTGTAGGGATATTGAACTCACCAATCTGGGAAATCCATATATTATGCCACAATTTAGAGACGCAGAAGAGGTACTTGCGTATTTTAGGAGCGAGAGGTTTAAAAAAAGGTGTGCAAAAAGGGGAATCAATCCTGATGACATCACCTTTACGTGTGTGACAATACGTGAAAAGGCAGTTGATAGGGCTATTGAATTACATCAGCGAGGTATTGGCCCAGATAGAGTACTTATGATGGTATCTACAGATGAGCAACATCACTATGCAAATTCTGCTACTACTTTGCCTGAGTACTGGAAAGAGGCAGAAAGATGTATTAAAAAGTGTTCAGATGTTGGTATAAAGATGTGTGGCACTGTTAGCACTATCTGGGGCAGTCCAATTAGTGGTGCAACTGAGCTAAAAGA
>JAMOQN010000137.1 GCA_027063985.1 Desulfohalobiaceae bacterium | reverse complement strand
GCCCCATACGTCTATATACATGGTTCTGGATGTTCAAAGGATATATGGATTCATCAGGTTTCAGAGGTGGGAGGATATGCTATTGATCTTCCAGGACATGGCGAATCTCCTGATGATGAGAAGATTTCAACAGTTGAAGACTATGCCAAGTATGTGGTAGATTTTATAGATAAAAAAGTAAAAAAGGCCTATGTAATCGGCCATTCCCTTGGAGGGGCAGTTGCCCAGATGACCTATCTATTGGCAAAAGAGAATGTTTTAGGTTTGGTTTTAGTTGGAAGTGGTGCCAGGCTCAGGGTACTTCCAGAAATTTTGTGGGGATTTAAGAATGATTTTAAAAATACTGCCTATAAATCAAATGAGCTATTGTTTTATGAAGGATTTAATAATCAGGATGTGAGAGACAAGATTTTAAAGGAAATATTAAATTCTGGAAGCAGGATCTGTTTTAGGGATTTTAATGCGTGTGATAAATTTGATCTATTGGAAAAATATAAAAAGGGTGAGATAAAAATAGATGTACCTATGCTTTGTATTGTTGGGGACAAAGATGTGTTAACTCCGCCTAAATATGCCTATTTTTTTGGAGATGTTGTTGGTGCCAGGGTGGAGGTTATTAAGGATGCTGGCCATATGGTCATGTTGGAAAAACCAGAGGAGGTAAATGGTGTTTTGATAGATTTTTTTAAATAAAAAACATGAGGAGGGAGAGAGATGTTAGAGAAAATGGGGAACTATTTTTGTAACTGGGCCAGAAAATACATGCCTGATCCCATGATCTTTGCTATTTTACTTACCATTTTAACGTACATTCTTGGTATATTACTTACCAAGACATCTCCATTTCAGATGATCTTGTATTGGTACAAAGGGTTTTGGGTCCTGTTAAAATTCGGTATGCAGATGTGTGTTATCCTTGTTACAGGTTATGCCCTTGCCACTACTGAATTGATCCAGAAGTTTTTAAAATGGCTTGCAAGTATACCAAAAAGCACTGCAGCTGCTGCTTGTTTAGTGGCATTTGTTGCATGCGTTGCAGGGCTAATTAATTGGGGGCTCGGAGTTATTGTAGGTGCTATTTTTGCGTTAGAGGTTGGAAGGCAGGGATATTTAAATAACAGAAAGTTCCATTATCCACTTTTAGTTGCAGCAGGATATAGTGGACTTGCGGTATGGCACCAGGGTCTATCTGGTTCTGCTCCCCTTTTAGTGGCTACTCCTGGTCATTTTTTGGAAAAGGAAATTGGGGTAATTGATGTATCTCAAACTCTTGGAAGTACATTGAACATAGTCTTGATTGTAGTGCTCTTGATATTGATTCCTCTGGTATTCTTTTTAATGGCTCCAAGAAAAGAAGAGGATATAGTGACTATTGATCCTGCTTTGTGTAAAATTGGAGAAGAAAAAGGAGAGCCCAAGGAAAGTTGGACCTTTGCAGATAGGTTGGAAAATAGCGTAGTCCTATCTATGATTATTGGAATAGCAGGGCTTATCTATATTGTCTATTATTTTGCAACAAAGGGATTTAAGTTAAATTTAAACATAGTCAACTTTACTTTTTTAATGGTGGGTATCCTTTTGCACAAAAGACCAATTCAATATGTTAGGGCAGTTAGCGAAGGTGTGAGAGGATGTGCTGGTATAATTTTGCAGTTCCCCTTTTATGCAGGGATTATGGGGATGATGAAATTGTCAGGACTAGTTGGCGTGATGGCTGGTTGGTTTGTAGCAATATCTAACACTACTACTTATCCTGTATTTACATTTATTAGTGCAGCCATTGTAAATCTTTTTGTCCCATCAGGTGGTGGTCAATGGGCAGTTCAAGGCCCTATAATTGTAAAGGCCGCAGAAGCCCTTCACTTTTCTATTCCAAAGACAGTTATGGCACTTGCTTATGGGGATCAGTGGACTAATTTATTTCAACCATTTTGGGCATTGCCCCTTCTTGGAATATGCGGTGTCAGGGCAAGGGATATAATGGGTTATTGTATGACACTTATGTTCTTGGGTATTCCTATCTTTATTTTGGCACTTTTGATATTTTAACTAAATTTAAACCTAACCCAAGTTACTACTTTGACAAACTTGGGTTAGGTTAATTTATATATAATTTTCAACAAGTTGGTATAGTGGTATATTGGTGTATTGGTTATTGGTGTTAGGTTAATTTATATATAATTTTCAACAACCCATTTGGTAAATGGAT
>JAMOQN010000136.1 GCA_027063985.1 Desulfohalobiaceae bacterium | reverse complement strand
GTTAAGATTATAGTCTCAGGGTCATCGGGGTCAGACTTTATTTTAAATCCCAGCTTTTTACCTAGGGCCTGCATTGCCTTGTTATCCCTTAAAGTATAAGCCATTAGAATTTTTGTGCCTCTCATTTTGCAGTATCTTATCATTTTATCCAAAAGGATAGTCCCAAGTCCTTTTAGTTTTAGGTCTGTCCTTACCACAATGGCAAATTCTGCAGTTGTATTGTCGGGATCAAAATATGCTCTGACTTCTCCTATTGTTTCACCCTTATCTTCCCCTTCATTTAAATTTATAGCAATAAATGCCATTTCCCTATCATAATCTATTTGGGTCAAATGAGCCAGTTGGGAATGGGTGAATTCATGTACAAATGCAAAAAATCTCATCCTGATATCATATTCTGATAGTTTATCCATAAATCTCTTATGTTTCTCTTCATCCTCAGGTCTAATGGGTCTGATATGGACATTTAGTCCTGAAGGTAAGGATACGTATTCTTCCAGATACTCTGGATATGGCCTTATGACCAGTCTTGCAGCACCTGTTAAGTTGGTCTCAGCAATTTTGGCTTTTGCATCCAGAGCCAGGACCCCAGACGAGTCAGCAATAAGAGGGTTAATGAAAATTTCCTTAATCTGGGGGACGTCAATTGTTAATTGAGATAGTTGAACAAGGGTGAGTCTTAAAGCATCTAAATCAACTCTGCCACTCGATGCCGCTTCTTTGAGATGTCTTGAAATTTGAGTATGGGTAATAACTTCTTTTGCCAGGGTCATATTAAGTGGTGGGAATCCAGCAGCTAAATCCCTATTTATATCAGATCCTCCTTGTCCAAAAAAGATTACAGGTCCAAAAATTTCGTGTTCATGAAAACCAGCAAATAATTGAAAGGCTTCAGGCCTTCTGAACATCTTCTGAACAATAAATCCGTCTATTTGAGCTTCAGGGCGATTTTTGATTGCCCGTGTCAAGATGGCCTCTGCAGCCTTTTTTACATCTTCTTCTTTTTCAAGGTCCCAAGCAACAGCTCCAATTTCTTGGGGATCCTGTATGTCTTTAGATGAAATTTTAACACAAAGGGGAAAACCAATTTCCCTGGCGATTAAAGGCACATCTTCAATAGATTCAACAAATCGGCTCTCTGGCATTTTTATGGAATAAAGGGATAATACCTCTTTTAATTCTGGTAAACTCAATGTGTCTCTATTTTCCTTTAATGCATTTTTTACAATTATTTTTGCTGGTTCTGGATTTGGAATAAATTCCTTTGGTACGGAGTCTGGAGTCTCCATAAGGAGCTCTTGATTTCTCCTGAATTTTACAAGGTCCATGAAAATTCTAACGGCTTCCCCTGGGGTTTCATAAGTTGGAATATTAGATATTGCAAAGATCCTTCTTGCCTCTTTAGGTGCATTTTCCCCAAGCCAAACTGTGAATATATTTTTTCTGCTCTGTCCAATAGTATTGACTATTGCCCCTGCCACATCCCTGGATGAGACAAATGCTGAAGGTACATGGATGACCATTATAGCGTCTACATTTTTATCCTTAAGTAGTATCTCTAATGTCTTTGAGTAAACCTCACTAGGTGCATGATCCATAATTCTTATTGGATTTTCTCCAAAAAAAGTATCTCCTATTTCTTGTTTTAAAAGATTAAGGGTTTTTTCTCCTAGCTTGGCAAGGGTGCCCCCTTGATTAATTAACATATTTTTGGCCATTATTGCAGGCCCACCGCCATTGCTTAATATGGCCAGTTTATCCCCCCTAAGGGGTTTTGATCTTGCCAGGGTCTCTACAGCATTAAAAAGCTCGTCTACTTCATATACTCTTAACATTCCAGCCCTTCTAAATAGGGCATCGTAGATAAGTTCTGTATCTACTTTTCTTCCATTGTAAAATATGATCTTTGAGTCTTCGTCTCTTATGGAACCCCCTTTTATAACTATCAGGGGTTTGTTTCTGGATGCTGATCTTGCTGCTGAAATAAATTTTCTGGGATTCTTTATATCTTCAATATATAATAGGATTGATGCTGTGTAGGGATCTCCAGCAAGATAGTCTATTATTTCGTCAAAATTTATATCAAGAGAGTCTCCTAAAGACAGGAATGTGGAAAAACCGATATTTTTTGAGTGCGCCCAATCTAATACTGCCAAACCAAGGGAATCTGATTGAGAAATAAAGGCAATCTGACCAGGTGGTACGGTGGTTATCCCAAAACTTGCGTTTAATCCTATTCTTGGAATCATGATGCCCAAGCAATTTGGACCTAAAATTCTCATAGAATATTTTTTTGCAATGTTAAGACACAATTTATCTAAAGGTATTCCCTTTTCATGGTGTTTATTTAGGTCTGTACTCATGATTAGCGCAGTTTTTCCACCTATTTCACCAAACTCGGTTAGATAGTGAGGGATTGTATTTGGTGGGGTACAAATTATAGCAAGATCAGGAGATATTGGCATAGATGTAAGATTGGGATATGCTAATACGCCTGCTATGGCATTATATTTTGGATTAATAGGAAGTACTGGCCCTGCAAATCCGCCATTAAGTAAGTTTTTCATAACTACGCTGCCAATACTCTTTGGCCTATTGGACGCACCTATAACTGCAATAGCCTTTGGCCTAAACAGATGATCTAAGTCTTTTAGACTCATTTTTTATCCCCTTTAGAATCCCCAAACAGGATTATTAGTATTTTGGTTTTATCTGTTAGATATTCTGTCTTCAAAATATCTCTTGTTAAGATTCTTACTTTAAAAGAAAAAAAAATCAACTGAAGTTTGAAAAAAAGTAAAAAAAGGGATTGACAAAAAAAACGGATTGTTGCATAAAATAATCATACTAGAATTAGTAAACATTGTTTTTAAACCTTTTAAAACAGGAGGGGAGAGATGGGAGAAATGGAAAAAAAACATTATGAGGTAAGATGGCAAGAAGAAGAATACTATTATCCTTCTCCTGACTTTATTGGTCAGGCAAATTGTACAGATAGTTCTGTTTACGATCGTTTTGGCCTAGATAATTTCCCAGAGTGTTTCAGAGAAATGGCTGAGCTATTGGACTGGGACAAATACTGGCATACTACTTTAGATACTTCTGATGCCCCTTGCTGGAAGTGGTTTGTAGGAGGAAGGTTAAATGCATGTTACAATTGCGTTGATAGACATCTGGCGAAATACAAAAATAAGGTGGCTATCTATTTTGTTCCTGAATTAGAGGAAGAGAGGATCCTTAAAATTACATATCAGGAACTCTGGAGAAGGGTAAATGAAGTTGCCGCGCTATTAAGAGATTTTTGTGGCTTAAAGGCAGGGGATAGGGTCACATTACATCTTCCAATGACACCTGAATTGCCAATTACAATGCTTGCTTGTGCAAGGCTTGGTGTAATACACTCCCAGGTATTTGCGGGTTTTAGTGGTAAGGCCTGTGGTGAGAGGATAGTTGATTCTGAAAGTGAATATTTAATCACTATGGATTCCTATTACAGGGCTGGTAACCTACTTGACCACAAACAAAAGGCAGATGAGGCAGTAAAAACTGCTGAAGAACAGGGGCAGAAGGTAAAGAAAGTACTTATATGGCAAAGATATCCAGGGAAGTATTCTTCACCTACGCCTTTAATTGATGGCAGAGACTATATTATGAACGATGTGTTAAAGGACTATTATCACAAGGAAGTTGAACCAGTTTCAATGCCAGCTGATGGAATTTTATTTTTGATGTATACAAGTGGTTCTACAGGCAAACCCAAAGGTGCCCAACATTCAATTGGTGGATACCTCGCATATGTTACATGGATGTCAAAGGTAATTCAGGACATCCATCCAGAGGATGTATATTGGTGTATGGCGGATATTGGATGGATTACAGGTCATTCTTTTATTGTGTATGGTCCCCTTGCACTTGCTGCATCCACTGTGGTTTTTGAAGGGACTCCAACTTATCCAGATCCAGGAAGGCCCTGGAGAATATCTGAAGAATTAGGGGTAAATATTTTCCATACATCCCCAACTGCCATTAGGGCACTTAGAAAGGCTGGTGGTGATTTACCTCTAAAATACAATCATGAATTTAAACATATGACTACTGTTGGTGAGCCCATTGAACCAGAGGTATGGAGATGGTATTATAACGTGGTAGGAAAAGGTAAGGCAGTTATTGTGGATACGTGGTGGCAGACAGAGACTGGAGGTTTTCTGTGCTCCACTGTCCCTGCACTAAAACCAATGAAACCAGGCAGTGCAGGCCCAGGAGTTCCTGGAATTCACCCAGTTATTTTGGATGATGAAGGAAATGAAATACCACCAGGGTCTGGTAGGGCTGGAAATATCTGCATCAAAAATCCATGGCCAGGTCTAATGCAGACCATCTGGAAGAACAGACAGAGGTTTGTGGACACCTATTTCGCAAAATACTGCAAAAATCCAGAGAGTAAGGATTGGAGAGATTGGCCATACATGGCTGGTGATGCTGCAGTTATAGCTAAAGATGGATATGTGAGGATTTTGGGTAGAGTAGATGACGTTATAAATGTAGCAGGTCATAGGCTTGGTACTAAAGAAATCGAATCTGCAGCACTTACAGTGGAAGAGGTTGCAGAGGCAGCAGTTGTTGCTGTTTATGATGAAATCAAGGGAACCGTCCCTCATCTTTATGTATCCCTTAAACCTGGTTTTGATCCATCAGATGAGCTGGCCAAGAAGATATCAGATGCAGTATCTGACATTGTTGGAAAGATAGCAAAACCAGCAAGGGTATTTATTGTTCCTGATATGCCAAAGACCAGGTCTGGTAAGATCATGCGCAGAATTCTGGCTGCAATATCCAACAAGAAACAAGATCTTGGTGACATTACGACCCTGTCCAATCCTCAAGTAGTAGAAGAAATTAAAAAGATGGTTCAAGGGTAATTAATTAAATTGTGAAGGCAGTTATTTGGCTGCCTTCACTGATGTAAAGAAGGGGATATTAAATTTGATTTAATGTTAGGTAAATGAAGGTATTAACTCTTTTACCTTTAGATGATTGAATCAATCTACTAGCAGGGTATATATAGAACTCAGACGTCCTTGCTAGTAAAAAATAAAGGAGTTAAGGGATGACAAATGGACCGCCAACAATGGCAAAAGAACCGGCAAAGGCATGGCAGGTTGTTTTTGCTGGTACAGTAATAAATCTTTGTCTTGGATGTTTGTATGCGTGGAGTGTTTGGGTAAAATATTTAACAGATGAAAAATTAATGACTGCGCAGGGGTGGGTTCCTTTAACTGCTGAGCAGGCATCCAATCCAGCATCCTTGTGTATTTTAATTTTTGCCCTTCTCATGATTCCAGGGGGTAGGATACAGGACAAATATGGTCCTAAAATAGCAGCTTCCATTGGGGGGTTAGCTATAGGTTTAGGTTTACTATTAGCTGGGGCCATGAAAAGTTATACTGGTATTTTACTTGGATTTGGTGTTCTTGGTGGGATTGGTATGGGAGTAGGATACGCAGCTCCAACCCCAGCAGCACTAAAATGGTTTGGTCCACATAAAAGGGGATTAATTGCAGGACTGGTTGTAAGTGGTTATGGATTCGCAGCATTTTATGTGGCTCCTTTGGCAAAATGGCTAATAACCCAATATAGTATGAGTACTTCTTTCTATGTATTGGGTGTGATGTATTTGGTCGTTATTTTAGCTGCAGCTCAAGTATTGGCTTGGCCACCTGATGATTATAAACCTCCAACTCCTCCCCAAACAGCAGAAGAAAGTGCCAAGAAAGCAGCTACTCAAACTAGCTATGATTGGTCAGCTGGGGAAGTGTTAAAAACTTGGCAATTTTATGCGTTAGTGGCAATGTTCTGTATCAATACCCAGGCTGGACTTCTCTTAATTGGTCACGCTGCCAAAATGATTAAATCTGTTATGGCAGCAGGTTATCTTTTGGTCTCATGGGGTGCTATCTTTAATTCTGCAGGTAGGATTGGAACCGGTATAATTTCTGACAAAATTGGGAGAAAAAATGCATTGATTCTTAACTATGTTGCTGCTGCTCTCGTGATGTTCTTATTTCCAACACTACTTCAGATGAAAGTTATTCCTCTGTTATTTCTTGCCGCAGCCATTGGTTTTTGGGGTTATGGAGGAGGTCTATCTCTTTTCCCATCCTTTACCGCAGATTTTTACGGACCTAAAAACTTAGGGTTCAATTATGGATTGGTATTTATAGGATGGGGATTGGGAGCCTTTATGCCTAAATTGGCAGGAAGGATCTACGATAAATATCACTCTTATGATAACGCCTTTTATATTGCAGGCGTTTTACTTATAATAGGCATTTTATTGGCCTTAATCACTAGAAGGCCCAAGTATTCAAATTTATAAAAATTAGGAAGGAGGAGAAGATGAGTGAAGTAAAATTAGGTAATCCAGCAGCAGTAGGTTTGGGTGGTTTTGCAATGACCACTTTTATACTCCAATGTCACAACCTTGGGTGGGTTGGAATTACCCCAGTATTGTGGCTAGGGCTCGTTTATGGTGGGGCTGCCCAGATGATTGCTGGATACTTTGAATTTAGGGTTGGGAATAATTTTGGGTTTAGTGCCTTTGTATCTTATGGTGCCTTTTGGATAGCATTGTGCTTTTTTATCATCATGGGGTCAAATCCAGAACTGGTAAAGGCCTATCCAGTACTTAAATTTTCAGGCAAAGGGCTTGGATTCTTTCTCCTTGTCTGGACTATTTATTCAATTATCATGTTTATAGCCTCTATGAGACACAATACTGTACTTGCGCTTGTATTTTTGACATTAGTTCTTGGATTTATTGGTCTGGTTTTAAAAGAACTTGCAGGCAGCAAAGCCATGGGAACATTGGCAGCCTGGGACTTGTTGTTATGTGCGTGCCTTGCATGGTATTTAATGGCCCACATTATCTTCGCTGATGTTGGTATTAATCTACCAGTTGGAAAGCCCTGGATAAAATAGGGACTTTAAAATTAAAAAAACATAGGCGCTAATCTTAAAATTTTAAGGAGGGGGAGATGTTGAGTTTAAGATTAGCGCCTTTTTCATGCGAATTTTTTATAATTAAAAAATTTCCCTTATCTCTTTGGCTAAATCCTCAGGTGTAATCTCAGAGAGTTCATTTTTAAGTATCTTCTGTAAAAAATAGTCATCTGTCCTGTGGTGTTTTACTACATTCTGTCTATTAACTATCTTCATTATGCACCTAAAATATGGTGCTTTTTCATTTAATGGCCCACTTAAGAGGGAAAAGTTATAGGTTGATATCTTTTTTGAATGAAAATAGATAAATAGTTTTTCTAGTCCCTCACTTAAGTCTTTTATATCTTTTTCAGTAAAATGAAAGAAGTTTTCTTTTTTGGGCCAAATTATCTGGACTTCATTTCTTCCCATAGGTGAATAGGCTGAAATCCAGACTCCATCACCAATCTCTCCAATATACCTTTTATTTAACTCTTTCTCTTTTTTTATTAAGTCTATAAAATAGCATGAACCATATTTTTCATAATATTCTTTTGACCTATCCAATAACAACTGGTGAAAGGTGGAAGGGACAAGGAAGTTCATTATCTGAAAATGGGGGTGAGTTGCACTTGCGCCTGATGGGAACATAAAATTTGCGTTTATTGTTGGATAGTTGTATCTTTTATCATAATCAAAAGATTTTTTTAAAAAATCAAAGGCCAATTTAAGCCCATTAAATACCATCTTTGAGTTTATTTCTCCTAGTTTTTTAAAATGATCAGACGTGAGCCTTATAACTGCGTGAAATTTTGAGAGGGGATATAAGTTTGGAAAAAGTACTGCATCTTGGTACTTAAGTCTTCCTTGTTCCAGAAAATCTTCTGGATAATACGGAGTCATTTTTTCTAACCTGTGATCACACATAAAGCAAAATTTTTTACTCCTGTCACCAATATAATCTAAATATTCATAGTCTGTGTCTGGATAGAGAAGTCCCCTTTTATTTACTAGATATTCATTGATAATTGACCTAAAGCCTGTTAATGGGTCTTCTCTGATCTCTAAGTTTATTTTTGTTTTTTTAAACTGATTTTTAGGACTGTGAAATTCCACAGTTTCACTGTATTTTTTGAATTTTACCATAAAGAAACTCCTGAAGTTAAACCTTGATGTTTTTTTTAATACATTCTAACTTTTGGAGATTTAAACTTACTCAAAAAGGTGGCAATTATCAAGAGTAGCCTTTACTTTGTTTACCCTTATTAGGAGGCAATATGAAAGAAAAAAAACTATTATTAATAGACGTGGGTAACACAAATACGAAAATAGGACTTGCTGTTGGCAATGAGATTGTTTCTACCTATGTCTTGCCCACCTCTTTAAGGGAGACATCTGATACTTTTGGTTTTAAGATCTTTGCCCTTACCAGGCACGTTAAAGTGCAAATAAATGAAATTGATTTATGGATGGTATCATCAGTGGTTCCACCATTAAACGGAATAATCAAAGAAGCTGGAAACAAATATTCCATGTGTGATGTTATATTTGTTCCAGAGGATTTGCCTTTGCCTTTAGAAAATAGATATGCAAATCCATATGAGGTGGGGTCTGATAGATTGGTAACTGCCTATGCAGCCAGGGAACTATTTTCCACGTCAGGTCTCATTGTAATAGACTTTGGAACAGCCACTACCCTGGAATGTGTTCAAGACAACATATATTTGGGTGGGCTTATTTGTCCTGGAATCTTATCATCACTCCAGGCGCTAGGCCAGAAGACCGCTAAATTGCCCAAAATAAGTCTGGATGTGGATGATGGCAAGATGCTCATTGGGAATTCCACTGTAACCAGCATGACACATGGATTTATTTTTGGTTTTGCTTCAATGGTAGATGGTCTGTGCACTCAACTAAAAGAGTTTTTATCTGGAGAGATCACTGTCGTGGCCACTGGTGGTTTTGCTGAGAAGGTAAAAAATGTGTGCAAATCCATTGATGAGATAAGACCAGATTTGCTTTTAAGGGGCCTTCTGTTTGCATCAAAAAATATATAAATTTTTACCCCAGGATTTAAAAACCTGGGGTAAGTTTTATAAGCATCATTTCCAGTAATATTCGGCCCCTTTGCCAAGTTCCATTTCTATTTCAAGGAGGCGATTGTACTTTGCAATCCTCTCACTCCTGCACGCAGAACCAGTCTTTAGGTGTCCACCATCCATAGCAACAGAAAAGTCAGCAAGAAAGTCATCTTCTGTTTCACCTGATCTATGGGATATAAAGTATCTCCATCCTGCGTTTCTGCAGAGCCGTATTGCCTCTATGGTCTCGGTTACAGTTCCAATTTGATTTAATTTAATAAGAGCTGAATTGGCAGCTCCTTGTTCAATTCCCTGTTTTATATATTTTGTATTGGTGACAAATAAATCATCGCCAACAACCTCAATTTTATCTCCAAATTCTTTAGTGAATTTTTTAAATCCCTCCCAATCTTTTTCAGAAAGTGGATCTTCCCAGAGCACGATTGGATATTTGGATATCCACTCTTTTGCCATCTCTATTATTTCGTCACTTGTTTTTTTGCCGCCTCCAGACCACTTTAAATCATATTCTCCAACCTTTTCAGTGGCAAAGGATGAGGCAGCAGAGTCTAATGCAATGGCTATTTGATCCCCAGGCTTATATCCTGCCTTTTCTATTGCCTGAATAATTAGATCCAGGGCCTCTTCATTGCTCTTTAAATTGGGAGCAAATCCCCCTTCATCTCCTACTGATGTTGCAAGTCCTTTTTCCTTTAATATTTTTTTCAACACATGAAATGTCTCAGATATATATCTCAGTCCTTCTGAAAAAGTAGGTGCGCCCACGGGAACTGCCATAAATTCCTGTATATCAACGCTGTTGTCTGCATGTGCCCCGCCATTTAAAATATTCATACACGGAACAGGGATCCTCCTTGCTGTAGTGCCACCGAGATATTTATAAAGGGGTAGTCCACAAGACATTGCAGCTGCCCTGCAAACCGCCATGGAAACACCTAAAATAGCATTTGCTCCAAGGTTTGATTTGTTTTCTGTTCCATCGAGCTCCAACATTATTTTGTCTATTTCCAATTGGTTGGTTGGATCTAGACCAATTAATTTTGGGGCTATTTTTTCATTTACATTTGAAACTGCCTTTAACACCCCCTTTCCCAAATACCTGTTGGGATCGTTATCCCTGAGCTCAAGGGCTTCATTTTCTCCAGTGCTTGCACCAGATGGAACTGACGCTGCTGCCCTTATTCCAGATTCAAGTTCTACAAATACCCTTACAGTTGGATTTCCCCTTGAATCTAAAATCTCCATTCCCTTAATTTGTTTTATCTTGTCTCCCATTGGTAACCTCCATTTTTTTGCTTTTTATACCAGTGACCAAAGACAATATATTTTTATAGCGTAAAATATTTTGTTTTTCCAGTTTTTTTGAGTGTATTTTGTTTTGTATTGAATTTGACACCAAAATGGAAAACCTATACAAATTGCAATTGGGTTTAAAAAGTAATATATGGGGTATTTTTATGTTTCAAAAAGAACTTGAGATAATCAATTACCATTCTACAGAGGGTGCCAAACTTAGGACCTTATTTTTTGAGGAAAATGCAAGGTTAATAATAGATATTGCCGGGACAATTGCTGCCAGTTTGGTTAAAGGTGGTAAGGTTTTAATATGTGGAAATGGTGGAAGTGCAGCAGATGCCCAACACATGGCTGCAGAATTAGTTGGCAGATATAAACTAGAAAGACCAGCACTTCCAGCCATTGCATTGACAACTGACACCTCTATACTTACTTGTATTAGTAATGATTATAGCTTTAAGGATGTGTTTAGCAGACAGGTAAAAGGTATTGGGCAAGAAGGGGATGTTTTGGTTGCTATTTCTACCTCTGGTAGAAGTAAAAATATTTTGAATGCAATAGATGCTGCAAAAGAAAAAAATATTCAAACAATAGGCCTAACAGGGGCAAAAGGAATTAGGTTTGTTGATAGGTGTGATTATGCACTCATAGTACCAACAGAGTCAACTCCACTTATACAAGAAATTCATATAAGTGTAATTCATTTAGTATGTGAACTTATAGATGTTTTTTTGTTTGAAGAAGTGCAAAAGCTAGATTTATATGCATAATTTTATTATATAAGGAGGTTTAAGATGCCAATCTATGAGTATGTATGTGCAGATTGTAATAATAAGTTTGAAGAACTGGTATTTAAAAATGATGAAGAAGTACAATGTCCAAAATGTAATAGTAAAAATACCAAAAAACTAATGTCTCTTTGTAGGTCAAGGGTATCTGGTGGAAATTCTTTGGACTCTCTTTCATCCAGTAGTGGAGGATCTTCATGTGCAGGTTGTTCAGGAGGGAATTGTGCCACTTGTGGAGGGTAATAGTCAATTGGAAGATAACATCATGAAAAAGATACGTATAGCAACAAGGGGAAGTAAATTAGCACTCTGGCAGGCCCATTATATTGGTGATCTCATAAAGGAAAAATATAGCGATATAGAAGTTGAATACAAAATAATTAAGACTTCTGGAGATAAAATATTGGATGTCCCACTTGCAAAGATAGGGGGGAAAGGTCTCTTTGTAAAAGAAATAGAAGAAGCCCTGCTAATGGGTGATGCAGATATAGCAGTGCATTCTATGAAAGATGTGCCATCTCTATTACCTGAAGG
>JAMOQN010000135.1 GCA_027063985.1 Desulfohalobiaceae bacterium | reverse complement strand
AATAATGGCAGTTAAATAGATTTTTTGATCTAAAATGCCATTTACCATTAAGATACTTTGGACTACAAACTACTACTCCATGAGAGTGCTTGGGAATTTCCACTTTGCCGCTGGTTTCATATTGAATAAAAAAGGAATTTTGTTTTAATAAATTAGAGAGGTCTTTTAATCCCAGATTCCATTGTAAAAAGGGCTCTCCTCCTGTTATAACTACATTTTTGCACCTGTATTTTTTGATTTCAAGGAAAATTTGTTCAATTGACATGGGATAAAAATTCTCCCATGCATATTTTGTATCGCAAAAGGGACAATATGGCTCTACACAACCAGCAAGCCTTAAAAAAACAAATGGGGCTCCAATAAACGGCCCTTCTCCCTGGAGGGAATAAAATATTTCATTGACCTTTAATTTCATGGAAAATTTTTATAACTATATAAATTTCTATGAGTCAATATTCCTGAATGATACAAAAAATGGGAAAATTTTTCTTGCCAAAAGAAAAAAAAGTGCTTATATATAGCTTTTGTCGAGGCGAGGTAGCTCAGTTGGTTAGAGCATGCGGCTCATATCCGCAGAGTCGGGGGTTCAAGTCCCTCCCTCGCTATTTTTTTATGCCCCAAAAATTTTTAAGGGGGCGAAATGGCTTCGACGGGGATAGCGAAGCAAGAGTGGCAGGCCGAGGTGCCGTGAGGCCTCGTAAAACACACGGCAAAAAATTAAGTGCCGACAATAACTACGAATACGCAATGGCTGCTTAAAGTCAGCCACGCCTCATCTAGGCGACGCCTGATAGCTTAGATGAGGTGACAAATTAATCAGGCTAGCTCAAATGCCCGCCTTCTGGCATTTGAGTGAAATAAAATTAGAAGGCTCGTTGTCAGAGACCCTGGTCAGGGGGGATCTGGCAATTAAATTAAAACCTGACCTAAGCCTGTAGAAGCTCTTGTGTAGTATCTCCGGACGCGGGTTCGACTCCCGCCGCCTCCACCATTTTTGATAAGCCCCCCACTTATCAGGATGTTTTATATAATCTTTTTTAAATCAAACCCCACAATGTTTCGCTCAAGTTTACTAAATTCTATACCAATGAGATAAAACCTCCTCCCCTACTTCAAAATTTTCTAAATCTGGCAGACTGTAGTTATTCTGTAGCCATATTACACATTTTTACCTCTTTGGTGTCAAAATCTTCTAACCTATCTGCAAATACTGTTTCTAAGTCAAATTGTGTATATCCACAAACGGAGTCTTGTCCACATAATAGTAGTTATAATTAATCATCTTTTCAAAGCTCTGAATCCCAATAGGAAAATTTTTCATGGTTACTCCTAAATATTGAGGGGGATTTCTGAGGGATCGATAGTTAAATGATAACAGCAAGTTACAGAATTTGCAAGGTATTTCAGCAAACAATATCCATTACTTGACAAATTTCTATTATTGGCTAAATTTATTAGCCCTTTGACTCTTAAAAAAGAGGTAACCTTAAATTAAAAAATTATCAACTCAAGGGAGGTAGGCAATGTCTGGTTTACGTTTTTCAAAGAATAACGATGTATTGGGAACTGCGAATAGAGGAAACCCTGCTGAATCGGGTCTATGTACTTTGTGTAGGGCAGATTGTCAGGGCAAGTGCGAAACATTTATGTCCAGTTTAGTGGGAAGAAAGCTTCTTTATCCTAGAGATTTTGGTAAGGTAACCGCAGGTGCCAACAACACCACACATGTTGGCATTTCATATAACTCCCTTAGAATTCAAGGATATGCATACGGGGCATATGGTGTGCCCAATGGACTTTCTACAGATCCTGATGACTGTATTTTCCCAAATGTTAGCGTGGAAACCGAGTTTGGACAGGAAATAAAAACCAAGGCACGTGTTCCATTAATGACAGGAGCACTAGGATCAACATTTATTGCCCAGAAGTATTGGAACTCTTTTGCTATTGGGGCATCTTTGGTTGGAATTCCAGTTGTGATTGGTGAAAATGTAGTTGGTGTTGACCGCCAATCTGAGCTCTCCAACGGTAAAATTACTAAAGCACCAGAACTTGATAGAAGAATTGAGAGCTATATGCGTTATTTTGATGGATATGGTGCCATTATTGTCCAGATGAATGTAGAGGATACAAGAAATGGAGTTGCAGAATACATCGCAGAAAAATATGGAGATAAATGTATTATTGAGTTAAAATGGGGACAAGGTGCAAAGGATATTGGAGGTGAAATTCAGGTTACAAGTTTGGACTATGCCCTGTTTTTAAAGAAAAGAGGCTATGTTGTAGATCCTGATCCAGAAAACCCAGAAGTACAAAAGGCTTTTAAAGCTGGTGCCATAAAATCCTTTGCCAGACACAGCCGCCTTGGATCTACAAATTTGAGTCGTGTTGAACAGGTTCAAGAAGAATTTATGAAACATATAGATTATTTAAGGAGCTTGGGTTTTAAGCGGATAACCCTTAAAACTGGTGCTTATGGAAATGAAGAACTTGCCATGGCGATTAAATTTGCAACAGATGCCAAACTTGATCTTTTGACTATAGATGGTGCTGGCGGCGGTACTGGTATGAGCCCATGGAATATGATGCAGAGCTGGGGTGTCCCATCAATTTATTTGCACTCCAAGGCCTATGAATATGCAAGTATTTTAGCAGCAAAGGGCAAAAGGGTTGTAGATTTATCATTTGCTGGCGGATTCGCTTTAGAAGATCACATATTTAAAGGCTTGGCATTAGGTGCGCCTTATACAAAGATAATCTGCATGGGCCGTGCAATAATGATCCCAGGTTTTGTTGGATCTAACATAGAAGGTGCATTACATCCTGAGAGAAGAGAAGCGGTTTGCGGTAATTGGGATAAACTACCTAAAGCAGTTGCTGAATTAGGTTCAACAGCAGAAGAGATCTTTGCTAACTACCACGATGTAGAAGCAAAGGTAGGAAAAGATGAAATGAAAAATATCCCTTATGGCGCAATTGCATTCTATACTCTAATGGACAAGCTAAAATGTGGTTTACAGCAGTTAATGGCTGGTGCACGCAAATTCTCTCTTCCTGAAATCTCTCGCGATGACCTTATGGCTGCAAATAAAGAAACAGCAGAAGTCACAGGTATCCCATTTATTTGTGATGCAAGGGATGAAATTGCCAAGAAAATATTAAATAGTTAACAATTTTAACTAATTTAATAAAAATTAAGGCCAGCTAATTTTTGCTGGCCTTAATTTTTTCTATAACAGTTTTAAAAAAATAGTTAAAACATTGGCTCATTTGGGATTAGATTCCATATTCCACAGGGACATACATCTGCACAAAAACCACATCCAATACACCTATCATCATCAACTACTAATTCAAAATCCCCATTATCCAGAGCTAATCTAGAAATTGCCCCTTGTGGACACAAAGTTATACAAATACCACAATCTCTGCACCTGCCACAGGACATACACTCATTTGCACACTCTTTTACATCCTTATATGAGGCAATTCTAGGATCAAAAAATGCAGGGTTCATTCTCTGTTTGTCAATCTCAGGACGTTTTTTAAGCTGTGGAGTTTCACCTTTTAAAAGGCTGTCAATTGCTTGCGCTGCTATCCTCCCACTGCCTATTGCATCTGTGATAAGTCCAAGCTTCACCACATCTCCAATGGCAAATACCTTTGGATTAGATGTTTGATAGTATTCATTTACCTTTATAAATCCCCTGTCTGTCTCAATATCTTCTGTCAAAAAGTCAAGCTCTGGCACATCTCCAATAGAGATTACCACTGTATCTGCAGGTATCAATTCTCCTGAATCAGTAATAACTCCTTTATCAATAATCTTTTTGGTAAAAACAGGCCATTTAAATTTGGCCCCTGCCTTTTCTGCCTCTTTTCTCTCTTTACCAAAAGATGCTGGCTCCTGAATATCTATTAGGGTAATATCCCTGGCACCAAGTCTGTGGGCTTCAGTTGCCACATCACAACCCACATTTCCAGCACCTATTACTACTACCCTTTCTCCTGGATCTATTTCATCTTTTTTACTCTTGCCTAGAAATTCTAAAGCAGATACTAATCTTTCCTTACCCTCTACAGGTAAGATCCTGGGCCTTTGGGCACCAGTTGCTATAACCACAAAATCATATTCTGATAACAGTTCTTTAAATTTTTCTTTACCTATATTCTCTTCCAATTGAACGTGAGGGAGTACCTTTTTTATTCTCTCAATATCCTTTTTCAAAATGTCCTGTGGTATCCTGGTCTTTGGAATGTACTCAGATATCTTACCACCCAACTCTTTATGTCTATCAAAAACTGTTACATCGTATCCCTTCAGTCTAAGCTGCCATGCACAGGATATACCTCCAGGTCCACCACCAATTATTGCAACTTTTTTCTCTGTTATAGGTGGAAGTTCTGGGAGCTTGGCATTTTCTGAAGCCTTACCAAGGAGGGTTACATCCACTGGAGTCATATTATATTTTTGTTTAGTACAATTTTGCATACACAGATTTGGGCACAAAAAACCACATACTGTTGTTGGAAAAGGTGTATAAAAAAGGGCCATATCTGCTGCTTCCTCAAACCTTCCCTCTCTAACCAATGCCCATCTCTCTTGCACTGGTATCCCAGTTGGACACGCAAATTCACATGGAGCTGCATATTTTTTGTTTTCCCAAACTGGTTTAAAACGCCTCAACTCTCCAGTTGTAATCACAGGAATTGGACTTCTATCATAATCTACAAGGTCCCCTATTAATCCTCCTTGTCCTAATTCCTTACACCACACATTTTTGTTAAAATCAGAAATAGGTCTAAGTGAACTACTCCTTTTTTCCTGGGGAGACCTTGCAACTATTAAATCCCAATCTTCATATTTAGATAGTTCTTCGTATAAATGCTCTTTATCAATCTTCTTTAAAAATGTTTTTAAATTCTCGCATAGCCAAGCCCACTCTTCTTCTGATATCTGTACCCTTTTTGCATCTTTTTCACTAAAACCTAAGTATTTTCCTCTAACAAAAATTTTTCCTCCAACCATTCCAACACAAGGTCTATAGCCAAGTACATTATCTGGATTCTGGGGATTATACCCACAAATAACAGCTATTCCACCTGCCATAAATTCAGCAAAATAATCTCCTACAGATCCAAGTACCCAGAGCTCAGGTGGAGTGAACCTGGGGTTAAATTTTGTCATGGTCATTCCACGGGCGCCAATATTACCTGCAATATAGATCTTACCCTGGGCCATACCATTTGCAACTCCATTTGCTGCATGCCCATGAACTACAATTTCTGCACCTGCATTTAACCACCCAACATCATCTGAGGAATTTCCAAGGACCTCAATCCTGGTATTTGGAAATCCCATGGATCCAACCCTCTGGCCAGGGGGACCACTCACATAAACAACAACTTCTTCGTCTCCTGCCTTCCACAGCCTGCCACCAATTCCATGTTGTCCACATGCCTCTACTTCTATTTTCCTGAATCCTTGTTCTACAGCCCTTTGAATCCTTTCTTCAAGGATTCTAGAATCAACCCTTTTTCCATTTTCCCTTCCAGGGATAAAATAGGCATCTCTTATCTTTTGTCCCATGACTTAATCTCCCTTTTAATTAGAACATAGCAACATTATCTATGTAATATTCGTTAGGCTTAACAATTATATTTTTTATACAACATATTTAATTTTAAGTCTTTCTGCTGCATGATAATCATCTATTCCCAAAGCATCTGACATACCAATTGGTAGGGAGGTGGACCTTCCAAGTGGTGCCACTATTTTCTTGAGTTCAGTATCAAAGGTGAGAAATACATCTACTACCCTTTCAGCCACTTTTTCAGGGTCTAATCTCCTGTAAATGCGTGGATCCTGAGATGTAATTCCCTTTGGACAGAGTCCAATATTACATATATTGCACCTATCGGTCTCAGAACCAACACAACCAGCAGCAGCCTGCATAATGTATTTTCCAACCTGTACTGCACTTGCCCCAAGCATGTAGAGAGCTGCTGCATTTGCTGCAAGATTTCCCCTCTTACCAATCCCTCCTGCACCAATGATCGGGATCTCGTTTTGCTTTCCCAGCTTTACTAAATTTAAATAACAGTCCCTTACATTACTGGCTATTGGGTGACCCATATGGTCCATGGAAACATTATAAGCAGCACCAGTGCCGCCATCTTCTCCATCTATGGCAAGTGCTGCTGCATATGGATTCCTGGTCAAGTTATTTAAAACTGCAAGTGCTGTAGATGTACCAGAGATCTTTGGATAAACTGGCACCCTAAATCCCCATGCCATGTACATAGACTGGATCATCTTTGCAACAGCCTCTTCTATTGAATACTTTGTCTGATGGGTTGGTGGGCTAGGTAAACTGACACCTGGAGGAACACCTCTGATTGCTGCGATGAGTTTATTTACTTTATACCACATAAGGAGCCCGCCATCTCCAGGTTTTGCACCCTGGCCATATTTGATCTCTATGGCACAAGGGTCTTCCTTCATCTCTGGGATTGCATGAATTATCTCATCCCAGCCAAAGTAACCACTGGCGATCTGAAGGATTATGTATTTTAAAAATCTCGATCTAAGGAGCCTTGGAGGACAACCACCTTCCCCTGTACTCATCCTAACAGGCATACCAAGTTCTTCATTTAAATAGGCTACCCCCATAACCAGCCCTTCCCACATATTAGGAGACAGGGCACCAAAGGACATTCCACCAATTATTAGTGGATAAATCTCCCTAACTGGTGGAACCCATCCATTTTCTTTGTAACATTTTAAATTTTCTTCTGGAGGAAGCACACGTCCAAGGAGGGTCCTTAGTTCAAATTCATGCCGTCCAGCATCTAAGGCCGGGTCAGTTAACATGGATATCCTGATAAACTTTATCCTGTCTAGGATTGTATGGGGGACATTTCTCCTGCCCCCACGTCTTCTTGGCTGACCACCTAAATTTATATGAAATTTAAGTTTATCTGGTTCTTCATTGTGAAAAGGAATTATTGCCTGATTTGGACATACTTTAGAACAAAGTCCACACCCAATGCATGCATGACCAGGATCTGTCTTTTGTTTTATGCCATAATAAATCTTATAGAGGTTTGTATGTGCCTCTTTATTGTTTATTGGTGTTTCAACAATTCTCTGTCTAAATGTCCCTAATTCTATGGCCCTTACTGGGCACGCAGCAACACATCTGCCGCAAAGCTGACATTTTTCTTTGTCCCAATATATGAGCCAGGGAAGATCCTTTAGGCTTAATTGGGAAGGCGTAATGGGTTCATTTGAGAGCACTTTATTACCTCCTTACGATCTGATGTGACATACACAGTATCAATGTACATTGGTTGAAAATATTCAAAATTGTTTACCCCTAATTCTTTTTTTAACACATAATCAAGGCCGCATATTTCAGAAGAAAACACAAAAAATCCCTTTTTCCCGCCAACGACCCCAGGCCTTAATTTTTTTCTGTCCTGCACCATCACAACAGTTTTATCTGGCATACACCCTATAACACAATTAGGGCCATCTATTATGAGCCTTCTACAGGAGTGTTTTAGCCTCTTTAAAAATTCACTATTTGGGTGTTTCTCTATGTCCTCATCCTTAAGAGGAGTTATTATGTGTTTGTAGAACTCAACTGGTAGTCCCAGAAAATTTATCATATAATGAAAAATATGGGTAAATACTTCAGAGTCTGATTGATATCCTCTGTAGCCAGGAAATCCCCTTGATTCCAAAAATTCTCTAATAGGCACAAATGCGGTATTTTCTCCATTGGTCATGGATGCTACTCCCTGGATAAAAAAGGGATGGCATGCATATAAATTTATAGCATAATTTGTATTTTGCCTGCCTTGGGCCATAATAATCCTTGCCTTAAGCCCAATATTATCTAAATCAAGGTATTCAGCGACTTCCATGGGATCGCCAATCTCTTTTAATAAAATAGAATCTGGCCAAAAACTATACACGATCATACTTTCATCTTTCTGACCTATTTCCCTGAGTTTTAATCTTATCATCATGAGCCTATGAGCTTTTTCTTCAAAAGATAAATCTTCCCAATCTTCAGGGTATTCATATGCCCTGATGTGATACATATAGCGTTTGGGTATACCTGGGGGTGGTTCTTTTTTAACTTTTATAGAGTGGTTGTACTTTGTTTTAAAACCCATTGGCATGAGATAACTATCAAGGGTTTTCATGCCTTCTCTTGTGAATATCCCTGATAAAATTGGATACTCCTTTAATTCTCCAAAAATTCCACCAAGATCTGTTAAATAAAGTCCCACTCCTGAGCCATCATGTCCTTCCTTCATTACATCCAGGGCCTCAATGGCCAACATGGGAGATTTTGGGACATCACTTGTTAATGCAAATAATCTGCACATAGGCTGTCTCCATTTTTGTGTAATAGTTTAATTTTATTAATAAAATTTTAAAGTAATATCTTGCCAAAATCTATCTACAATTCTTTTATATTTGATTATGTCTTCAAATTCCTCAATGAGAAAAGTATCTTTAGGTGGCCAGAGTCCCATTTGTATGATATCTAAAAATTTTTCTCTTGTAATACGAGATGAACTCAAATTTGTTAAAAGATGAATTCTCTGTATCAAATATAGCCAGTTAATATGAATCTGAGACAAAATATTTATAAATTCCTGATCCTTACCAAAAGCATTTAAACACTCAATCAAAAGAGAGTTATAATTTTTATTGTGTGCATCTTCCATGGACACTTTTCCAGTTAGCAACATGCCCTGGACAAAGAATTCCAGATCTATAAGACCTCCTCTGCCAGTTTTTATATCCACAACACCTTCTGTTTCTTTAGACCTCTCATTCACTATTCTATCCCTCATATGAGATATTTTTTGCCAGACTACTCTTTCATCAAATTTTTGGGAGCAAAAATCATACTTTAATTCATTAATTTTTTTTAAAAGTAAAACATTACCAGCGATTGGTCTTAATTTTAAAAGGGATTGAATTTCCCATATATCTGCTTCATTAGTATAATATTCCTTCCATCTATTTAATGTTACAATCAAAGGACCGTAATTGCCCGTTGGTCTAAGCCGTGTATCTACTTCATATCCTGGACCTTCTTGCATGGGCATCTTTAATGCATTATTAAATCTCTGAACTATATTTATTACCTTGTTGGGTATAATATCTGGATTTTCGCCTTTTAAAGGCCGATATACATACATAAGATCCAGATCAGAAAAATATCCAAGCTCCCTTGATCCAAGTTTTCCCAATCCCAAGATAGCCAGGGGAAAATCCATATCAATATTTAAATGTTCAAGGACCTTTTTATAAGTCCAGTGAATAACAAATTCAGCTAATTCAGTAAGGGAGTATAAAAGGTCATAAAGGTGAATATCTCCTTTTAAATCCTGTATTGCGAGTGTTAACATCCTCTCATTTTTTATTTTTCTTATCCATTCAATTGAATCTTCAAAATTTAATGGAGCTAATATATCCTCTGCATGTTTTTTCCATTCATTTTTAAAATCCCCAACTAAATCATTGAACACCCCTTCGATTAAAGATGGCTGGTAATTTAATAGGCTGGATACAAATCTTGAGCGTCCAATTGCTGATAATATCTCTATTGCCCTATTTTGATTGTCTTCTAAAAATTTTTTTAGGCCAGGTCTTTTTTCCACCTTTGATAAGAATGTTCCAACCCTCATTGCAAAGCCGTAAAAGGCATCATGGGAAAGCAAGTCACTGAGCTCTTCAAGCATATTTTTTATCTTTTTTTGAAATCCAGGCTCGAAATTGGCTATTGGAATTCTGGCTTTATTTTCTCTTAGATGTATTTGTATATATTTATCCTCTTCTTTAATAACAGGTTTTTTGGCGCTTGACTTCGAAGTTTCATGAAATAGTTCTTTAAAATGTGTATGTATTTTTTTTGTATGGATATTTAAATGGTCAAAAAATTCTTCAGTAGTGGCAAAACCTAAGGCCCTGCTGAGCCGTTGTCTGTCACTGTCTGATTTTGGAATCTTGGAAGATTGTCTATTTCTGTCCAATTGAATCCAGTGTTCCACCCTTCTTAAAAATATGTACCCCTGTTTTAGCTCATCTATAACTTTTTGAGGCATTAACTTTAGCCTGGCTAATTTATCAAGACAGATAAGAGTGTTTGTTTCTGCTAGTTCTGGACACCTCCCACCATAGATTAGTTGAAATGCCTGAGTAATAAACTCTACCTCTCTTATCCCACCAATTCCCAATTTTACATCGTGAGTGTAATCTTTATATTGTTGTTCTGTTTCCTCTAAGATTTTGTCCCTCATGGACTTAATCTCAGAAATTGCCTGAAAATCCAGAAATCTTCTAAAGACAAATGGCCTTATTTCAGAAAGAAAAAGCGAAGCTAGATTTCTGTCTCCAGCAACGCCTCTGGCCTTTAAAAGGGCCTGTCTCTCCCAGGCCTGACCATAAATGAGATAGTGTTCAACTACGCTGTCATAAGATTGAACAAGCTCTCCATATCTTCCCTTTGGTCTAAGACGCATATCCACCTTAAATACCCTGTCTCCTTCAAATATATCTCCCATTATGTCATTTAATTTCTGTACCATTGATGTGTAAAAGGAACATGGGATTGACTTGTCTTTTTGGTCATAAATATAAATAAGATCAATGTCAGATGCGTAATTGAGCTCCTTTCCACCTAATTTGCCAAGGCCCAATACTGCGAGCCTGCAATTGGCCGATTCTTCCTTTGGTATGTCTGAGCTCAAGATCTCAATTCCTGTCTGCAAACAAACTTCTGCTAAGTTGGATATCTGTATAACCAGATCATTAAAAGATAAGTCTTGTAAAAAATCCCTAACACCAAGACGCAGAAAATGTCTTTGTTTAAATCTACGAAAAGCCCTTTTTATATCATCAATGTCCTTAAACTCGGAAACTTCATTTTTCAGCTCTTTATAGAGTTCTATCATGGGGTAATTTTTTCTAAGACCCCCTTTTAAAAGCCAATTTCTAAACTCTTCATTATCAAACAATCTCCCTAGATATCTGGAAAATTCAGATAAATGGGCAAGTTTTTTTTGTTCCCTTTCCGTCATTTTATCTTTGCCTTTTGCACTTTTTCTTGTTCTTTTTTTTAAGAAAAATTAGGCCTGCCCAAAACCATGTGGACAGGCCTAATTTTAGGCAAATATTTTTTTAATTAAATGTCATAATAGAGCATAAACTCATATGGATGGGGTCTCAGTTTAACTGCATCCACCTCGTTTTCCCTCTTATATTTAATCCATGCACGCACTACCTCTTCAGTAAAGACATCTCCTTTTAAAAGGAATTCAAAGTCATTTTCCAGTGCATCTAATGCCTCTTCTAAAGAGCCTGGGGTGGAATCCACATTTTTGAGTTCCTCAGGAGATAAGGAATATATGTCTTTATCTAAGGGTTCACCTGGATCTATCCTGTTTTCAATTCCATCTATAACAGCCATAAGCAGGGCACTAAAGGCCATATAGCCATTACAGGATGGGTCAGGAAATCTCACTTCAATCCTCTTTGATTTTGGAGAGGCTGAATACATGGGAATCCTGATTGCAGCACTCCTGTTTCTGCTGGAATAAGCAAGATTTACTGGAGCTTCATATCCTGGAACCAATCTTTTGTAAGAATTTGTGGTGGGATTTGTGAATGC
>JAMOQN010000134.1 GCA_027063985.1 Desulfohalobiaceae bacterium | reverse complement strand
CAACCACAAAACGATTTACCACACTGGCATTACCTACCTGAACCTGACACAACAAAAACAAAAATCCTGCCAAAATAAACACAAAACACTTACTCTTCATATCTTACCCCTCCTCCTCTTTTTGCCATTTTTGGAAACCTTATCATTATAAAACAAACAAACACAATCCCTCAAAAGAGGGGTTTTTGAAAAAAATTTTTGGGTTAAATCAGCATTTATTAAAAAACAGTAGGGAAAAAGTGAACGACTTAAATTAATAATGTCTTACATTAAAAAAGTTAAACCAGCTCGATAGCTTCCGTTTATTCGTTTACTCCAAACTGTTTTGGCAAAAGTGTAAAAACCTGTTTCCTTTTCTTCGGTGGGAAGAATTAATCTTACTATTGATCCTTTTTTTAAAGAATACTTAGTAATCAAGCCTATGCCACTTTGACTTATATCCACCCCTTGTCCTGTAAATTTAATAACCTTAGGGTGATTTTTTTCCAAAACACTCAATTCAAGCTGCACTGGCTTCTTAAACTCCCTTCTTTTACTTGACCTTTTTTCGTTTTTTATGCAATTAAACATACGTAAAATATAATTAATTTATTCTTTTTTTGTCAATCCCTCTTTCGAGGGATTAATCTAAATAATTAAAAGGTAGAGAATGGATCTCCTTAAAATAATTCAAAAAAGGAAACCACCTGGAATTCTTTTGTTTAACAAAAAAGGAGATATTGTTTTTTTTAATAAACAAACTTTAAAAATCTTTCCTGACCTTAATAATCTCCCGCCTATAATATTTAAATTACAGTGGGAGGTTAGGGACCATCCTGATTCTGGAGATAAGGTTGCCCTTTTGAATATAAACCCCAAAAAGATTTTGGCTCTTCGAGCCATGCCTTTAAAAGGGGAGAATTCACAAGACAGTTATATTCTGGTTCTTATAGAAAAAATAGCTAAAGAATCAGTAGATCTGACAAAAATTCAGGATAAATATAAGCTTACCCAAAGACAAATGCAGGTGATTAAATTAATATGTGACGGCCTTACAAATAAAGAAATTGCAGAAAAATTGTTTATCTCTGAATATACCGTAAAAGATCATCTTAAGAAAATTATGAAAAAATTGAATATTAATTCAAGAAATGAAATTATTTCCATGTTATTGAAAAGCTTTCAACGGTAAAGAACTCACTAAAATTATTCATCTACGTTTCCTTAAAATAAAAAATTTTTGGATATACCAAAAAATAGTGGCAAATGAATTAAACATAGTGTAAATAGGACGCCTAGTTAAAAATTGTAAAAATTAATTTGAGTATTGAAAAGAGATAATTCTATCTGCACAAGGAGGATATAATGAAAAAAAGCCAGGTATGTTTAAAAATCTTTTTTCTTATTTTTATTGTATGTGGTTTATTTTTTACAAAATCAAAAAGTTATGCCCAGGATTATTTAATTGGACCAGCTGACGTTATTGAAATTTCTATTTGGGGGGAAAAAGATCTAATAAAGCAAGTGGTTGTGAGACCAGATGGTAAGGTTTCTTTTCCTCTGGTGGGTGATATTACAGTTGCAGGAAAGACCACTACACAGGTTAAAAAAGAAGTTGAAACCAAGATCCGTGAGTATATTCCTGATGCTATTGCATCAGTAATAGTAGTACAGCTTGGGAGTCTTCAATATTATGTGGTTGGAAAGGTAAGCAAGCCAGGAGTATTTAATGTCTCCAAGCCAATTACCGTACTTCAAGCCCTTGCCCTTGCGGGAGGACTCACCACTTTTGCAGATGAAAAACATATTTATATTATCAGGTATTATGGAGATAAAACCCAAAAATTATCCTTTAATTACAAGGAGATAAAAAAGGGGGAAAATTTAAAGCAAAATATCTTACTAAAAAGGGGGGATGTGGTTCTTGTTCCTTAAAAAGATTTTATTACTGTGTCTGATAGCTCTATTTTTTACTGGGGAAAAAGTATGTTGCTATGATATTTCTTTTACTCCTGGAATTGATTTTGAGGAAGAGTTTAATGATAATATTCTATTTTCTGAAAAATATTCTCTGGATGATTTTATTACCAGGTTTAATCCTAAATTTCGACTCAATCTAACAACAGAACAGACAGATATATCTTTAAATTCAAAGTTGAGTTTTGAAAATTTTTTACACAATTCTGAATTAAACACAGTAAAAACCAATAATATGTTCTTAATTAAAAAAAATTGGAATCTAAAAAATTCTTCAAATATAAATGTAAATTTTACTAAGGATTCTACCTTAGAAACTGAGTTACAGCAAGCAGGAATAGTTGCGAAAAGAACAGATAGATACAGCTATGGCTTAGATTATTCACATACCTATATTCTTAATGAAACAATTTCATTTTCTGGGGGTGGAACTCTAAGAAGAACTCATTATCCCGATAATTATTATCCTGATATGAAACTTTGGGGGGTGAATTTTAATCCTATTATTAGTCTTAACTCTAAGAATATGATGGGATTATTTATTAATTACTATAATGCAGATTATGAAAATGATACCACAATAAGGACTTTTTCCAGTGATTTATATTGGTCGAAAGAATTAAATAACACTTTAAAATTGACTTTGGGTACAGGTTATAGAATCACCTGGAGTAAATATTATGAAACTCGTTATATTTATTTTTTATATCCAATTCTCCATGAACTAATCGTTATCCCGATAAAACAAAAGGAAGAAGAAAAAAATACAGGATTAATATTCAAATTTAATTTACAAAAGGCATGGACAAAAAAGTTTTCTACTACTATTACAGCAAATAGAGTACAATATAATACTACAACTGCAACCAGCTCTGTTGTCAACAACATATCAACATCATTCAATTACAAATTAAAGGAAACAATAGGAACCAAATTGCTTATTAAATATAGTCATACAAAGGAGGAAATATCCAATGGTAAAAAATCTAATTATTTCCTTATATCTCCCGCGTTGAATTGGAGATTAGATGATAATTTTTTCTTAAGTTTTGGTGGTGATTATGAATATGTTAAACACAAGATGCCAGATTATAATAAACATAGATATAAATGTTGGATAAGGTTAACATATTCATTTCCAAGATTATTTGCAACACATTAAAAATGTTTTTAAGGAGTTAGTAAGCATGGAGGATCTACAAACTCAAGAAATAGTTAAAATTAAGGAAATTATTTATAGAAGAAAATGGTGGTTAATTGTTCCATTTATTGCAGTGGTGGTTTTAATGGGTGTAATATGTATAATTTTGCCTAATATCTATCAATCTACAGCCACAATCCTTATAGAAAGCAGACAAATCCCATCAGATCTGGTGCCATCTTCTGTAACCAGTTATGCAGAGCAAAGGATACAATCTATAACACAAGAGGTAATGTCCAGAAACAGGATTCTAAATCTCGTAAAAAAATATGACCTACTTCCTGATAAAAGAGAAAAACTCACTACAGATGAATTAGTGGAAAAGATAAGAGACCGCATCAAGGTTGAGCCTGTTAATGCTGAGATAAATGAAAACAAGTTTGGACGTCCCATATATCTTGCCATTGCCTTTACAGTGTCTTACGAAGATGAGGATCCCAAAAAGGCTCAATTGGTAACAGCTGAACTTAGTTCATTTTTCCTGGAAAAAAATCTAGAGGTTAGAGAAAAACTTGCCAGGCAAACTACAAAGTTTTTAAAACAACAATTAAAGGAAATTAAAGATCAAATGGGGGAATTAGAATCAAAAATAGCAAAATTTAGAAAGGAACATATTGATGAATTGCCTGAGTTTACCAATCTCAATATGCAAAAATTAGAAAAATTAAATGACGATATTTCTAATATAAATATGCAAATTCGTTCTTTAAAAGAACAAGAAGCTTCTTTACGAAACCAATTGGCTTCTTTGGATCCCTATGCTGGGTCAAGCAATAGAGTGTTAAGTCCTGAAGAGAGGCTCCAACAGGCAAGGTTAGAATATGCTGAACTTATATCTAAATATTCACCAAAACATCCCCTAGTGGTGGCCAAAAAAAAGGAATTGGAACTCCTTGAAAAAGAAGCTGGTGTTGGAGAAAATCTCAAAAAAATGGAAGCAGAGTTACAAAATCTTGAGACGCAATATGCAAATTTAAAATCCAGATATTCAGACAAACATCCAAAAGTAAAAAGCACAAAAAGGCAAATTAATGAACTTAAGAAAAAAATAAGGGAGTTAAAAAAGAAATTACTAGAAAACGATAAATTGTTATCTAAAGAACCTACCAACCCCGCATACATCAGCATTAAAAGCGACTTAGATAAAATTAAGGTGTCTCTTGCGTCTTTAAATCAAGAAAAAGCCAGGCTAGAAAAACAGAGGGAAGAGATATACAAAAAATTGCACGCAATGCCAGAAGTGGCAAAGACATATAATGAACTTAACAATGAGTATGAAAATTTAAAACTACATTACAGAGAGGTTCAACAAAAACTCCTTACTGCCCGCCTATCTGAAGGTGCAGAAGAAGAACAACTGGGTGAAAAGTTTAAGCTCATTGAACCTGCTTTTTTGCCTGAAGAACCCATCAAACCTAACAGATTGGCTTTAATGTTAATAGGTATTGTACTAGGGCTTGGAGTTTCAGTGGGATCAGCAGCTATCAGGGAATATACTGATAGAACGGTTAAAGATCCTGATACATTACAAAGGATTACAAAAGCGCCAGTGCTCTCTGTTATCCCTAAAATCATTTCTCCAGAGGAAGAAAAGGCAATAAAAAAGAAGAGAATTACAATAATAGCAATATTAGGTCTTGTAATTATAGGGGGAATAGTTGTATTTCATCTTTTTGTAATGGACCTTTATGTGTTTTTTGCAAAACTAAATCGTTTTATATGGAGAAAAACAACTTTTTAATTGGAGTTAGATATGAGTAAATTAAAAAAAGCACTTGAAAAAGCAAAGGCTGAACATGATAAATATGAACAAAAGACAGATGTCTTTCAAAAAAAAGATATCGAGAGATCATCAGATGCTAAAAATGTACAATATATATACACAAAAGTTGTAGAAGTTTCCCATGATTTATTAAAGGAAAATAAATTAGTGGCAGTGGATGAAACCCATCCTGTAACAGATCAGTTCAAGCTTTTACGCACAAGGATATTTCAGCTAACCAGAAATAAAGGCTTAAATACAATTATGGTCAGTGGGTTTGATTCAGATGAAGGTAAGAGTTTAGTTGCTGCAAATCTTGCCATTGCCATTGCAAAAGATACAAGACAAACTACGTTATTAGTAGATGTTGATTTTAGAAGACCTTCTATACATAAATTATTTGGGATAGATCCTAGTAAAAAGGGATTGAAACAATATTTTGAAGACAATGTTCCTTTGCAAGATATCTTTATTAGTCCTGGAATAAATAAATTATCTCTTTTGATTGCAGGAGGAAATATCCCAGATGCACCTGATCTTATAGGCTCTCCCAAAATGGAAGAATTTGTTAGAGAGGTAAAAAATAGATATCCTGATAGATATATTATTTTTGACACCCCAGGATTAAATACCTGCCCAGATCCCCTAGTATTTTCTCAATATATTGATGCCATTATTCTTGTAGCAAGGTCAAATTATACTTCTATTGATAGTGTAAAAAGTGTTATGGAGATATTACCAAAAGAAAAACTTCTTGGAACAGTTTTTAATGATGTAAAATTTGTCAAAAACAATAGGTATTCATGAGGAACTCTTGATACTTTTGCATTTATTGTATGAGATAATAAAATCAATAAAACGGACAATATCCGCTCTAGAGATAGAATACGTGTGGTAAATAAATGTATAGAAAATTTTTTGGACTAAAATCAAGACCTTTTGTTCTTACTCCTAACCCCGACTTTTTATATCTAAGTAAAGTTCATGATATGGCCCTTATCCATTTGGAATATGGCATATTACATGATGTGGGTTTTATTGTTCTTACTGGGGAAATAGGTTCAGGTAAAACTACTTTGTTAAAATATCTGTTAGAAAAAAAGAAGATAAAAAATCCCGTTGATATTGCATATATTTTAAACACCAATCTGAATCCTGAAGAATTTCTAGGTATGCTGGTAAAAGAATTTGATATTAGGACAAATAGTAAAGATAAGAGTGATTTATTAGATGAACTCACTAATCATTTTATAAATCAATATGCAAAGGGAACTCGCAGCGTGATTGTTGTAGATGAAGCGCAAAATTTACCCCTGGACACATTTGAAGAACTTAGAATGTTATCTAATATAGATGTTGGGGATACATCTGTAGTACAAATTATTTTAGTTGGACAGCCAGAATTAAAGGACAAATTATCTCACCCCTCTCTTACTCAACTTGCCCAACGAATCTCAGTATATTATCACCTTTCCTCTTTACCAAAAGAAGATGTAAAAAATTATATAGAACATCGATTAAGAGTTGCAGGATATGATTTAGAAAATCCTTTATTTGAAGAAAAGGCGATTGACCTTATATCTAAAGCATCTAAAGGAATTCCAAGACTAATCAATAAAATTTGTGATGCAGCCCTTACCTATGCATATGCAGACGGCCTAAAAACAATTTCTGTAAATATAATTGAACAGGTATTAAAAGACAATGAATTACTTTTAGGTCCTAATGCTTCTTGTGAGAAAAAAAAAGAAAATATTTTTGAAAAAGAGTCTCAAATATCAAAAAAACAGAGTTTCATCAATGATTTTTATCCGTTATTGGAACAACTAAAAAGTGAAATAAATGCTCTTAAGGTTAGAATCCAGACAATGGAGTCTTTAATACAAAGTAATAATGGAATGGAAATGCTTGAGAAAATGTTGAGAGAAGAAAGGGAAAAAAATAAAATTCTTGAACAAAAATTATTGGCTTTAACAATTAAATACAATAACCTTAAAAAGGAGTTGAAAAAACAGAGAGATACTTTGTCCCATAAGAATGAAACAAAAAAAAGAAAATTGTGGGGGATGTTAAAATGAAAAATTGTGCTAGTTTAAGGATATTTTTTATTATATTTTTATTTCTCAGTCTAGTTGCTTGCAGCAGTAAGCAAGAGAAAGTAGAACAATTTATTACCAAAGGAAACACTCTTCTTAAAAAAGGCGATGTTACAGGTGCGATATTAGAGTTTAAAAATGCAGTTCAGCTTGATCCCAAGAATCCCAGACCAATTTTTTATTTAGCAAAGGCATATCTTGCAAAAAAGGAGTTTAGAAAAGCATACGGACTATTTCACTCGGTCTTGCAACTGGATCCCAAATACGATGAGGCTCGTTTAGAAATATCCTCTTTGTATCTTATGGCAAGACAGCCAAACAAAGCCCTTGAGAATTTAAACCAGATCGAAAATCCCGACAGATATGAGCCCAGATTTTCTATCCTAAAAGCACGGGCGTATGTCTTATTAAAAAAATATAGGCAAGCAATTGATGTTCTTTCTAGTGTAAAACAAAAGGATAACAACAAAAATGTGCAAATATTATTTGCTATTTGTTTTCATGAACTTGGTAAAGAAAAAGATATGTTAGAAGCTATTTCTAAGTGGCGGAAAATAGATCCGTTAGATCCAGGATCCTATATTTTCCTTGCAAAATATAAGGCTGCAAAAGGAGATAAAAAAGGCGTTGAAATAGAAGTGGAAAAAATGATCAAGGTAAATCCATCTGATAAAAACAGGATGATTTTGGGAGCAAGGGTGTTGGAAGCTCTAGGATTAAAAACAAAGGCAGAAAAAATCTATGATTCATTCAAAGGGGATAAAGATCTTCTTAAGGCAAAGGCCCTTTTTTATATGCGAAATAAACTATATGATAAGGCTGAAATTGTGTATAAGGAGCTTTTAAAAATAAAAAATTTAAATGACATAGAACCTCCCCTTATGTTGGCTGAGCTATACGTAAACACAGGAAGGGCAGAAGATGCCATTAAAGTATTAGATAATTTTTTAAAAAGAGATCTAAAAAAAGAAGATAAGGAAAAATTACTTCTGGCAAAAGCCAGAGTAATATATGCAACAGGTGATTTAGATAAGGCAAAGGATATTTGTTTAAAGATTTTAAAACAAGACCAGGCCATGGTACAAGCACACTATTTAATTGGGAAAATTTTATTAAAACAAGGAGATTTTGAAAATGCTCAAATCCACTTAAATCAGGTAGTAGCATCTGAACCCACAAATACAAAGGCTCGTATATTGCTTGCAAGGGCTCTACTATTAAATAAAAAGGACTTAATGGCAGAAGATGTTTTAAAAAGAGGTCTAAAGACAAATCCTGCTAATATTTCCCTTTGCATTGAATTGGCCAGGTTTTATATACAAAAGAAAAGATATACAGATGCCCTGGATGTTGTAAGTAAAGGATTATCCCAAAAACAAAATATCTCCTTATTAAGGCTAAAAGGAGAATTATGCATACTTTTAAAAAAATATAAAGATGCAGAGGGTGAGTTTAAAAAACTCATAAAATTACAACCTGATAATCCCCTTGGTTATATGGAAATGGGCAGGCTAAACATGATACTTCATAATGAAAATGAAGCTTTAAAATGGTTCAAAAAAGCCTATAATACAAAAAAGGGAAAGGCAATAGCCCTTCCAGCAGTTTTAGAAGTATATATGAGAAAAGACAAAACAGGGAATATGGCCATTAATTTTTTAAAAGACGAATTGAAAAAGAATAATTCTCCCCTATTATATTATTATTTAGGACGGGTTTTCTTAGTAAAAAATGAATTTGATAAAGCAAAACATGCTTTTACCCAGGCGAGTGAACAGGCTCCTAAATGGTTTCTTCCTTATAGAGGATTGGCAGAAGTATATCTAAAAGAGGGAAAAATAGCTGATGCAATATCAAAATTAAAAGAATTTTATAAAAGATCCAAATCTATTTCTTCGGGATTTACTCTAGCGGTATTGTATGAATACAATGGACAATATAAAAAGGCGGAACAAATTTATAAGGAGCTTTTACAAAAATATGGAAATCAACCTTCGTTTTTAAATAATTTAGCTTACTTATATGCAGAATATTCAAAAAATATAGATGAGTTAAAAAAGGCAGATCAACTGATAAACAAAGCAATAGCCAAAGATCAAAAAAATCCTTATTACAAAGATACCAAGGCATGGATAGAGTTTAAACTGGGAAATTTAGATTCTGCATGGGAAAACATTCAGGAAGCACTAAATACTTCTAAAGAAATAGGGATAATTAATTATCATGCAGCTATTATAGCTCATAAACTTGGCTATCAAGATAAGGCGAAAGAATATCTTAAAATAGCTATGGAGCAGAGATTAAATCCAAAGACAAGAGAACAGGCAATGAAATTATATAAAAAATGGAAATAAGTTATTTGTCCATGCTTAAAAAAATTTAAGCATGGACTAGCTTAATCCATTTCTGTTAATCCCCTCCTCCTCCAAGTGCAGCGTAAAGGGCGATGCGGTTTGCGTATTTTGACATGAGCAAGGTTGTGAGATCTTGTTTTGCCTGAAGTAAATTTCTATTTGCATCAAGCACTGAAAAATAGCTATCTATACCCTGTTTATATCTTTTAATGGCAAGCTCATATGTCCTCTCAAGGGAATTCACAAGTGCCTTTTGCGCTTGGATTTGCTCATCTATGGTCGCCTTTGTAACAAGTCTATCCATCACTTCTTTAAAGGCCTTTTGAATTGTTTTTTCATACTGGGTTAGCACAATCTTCCTCTGGACCTTACTGAGCTTATATGCAGCCCAGATCCTTGCATCAAACACTGGCAGTGCCCCTTTTAAACTTAAATTCCATGTGCGTGCTGAGCCTTTAAAGAGATTTGACAAATCATCGCTCACTGTCCCAATTCCACTAGTTAAAGATATAGTCGGAAAGAATGCTGCCCTTGCAGCACCAATTAATGCGTATGAAGCCTTTAGATTGTGCTCTGCAGCCATAATATCTGGTCTATTTAACAAAACCTCTGAGGACAAGCCTGGCCTTATATCCTCAAAGGGATTTTCATCAGCCAGGCCTGAAGGGAGTAACTTATCATCAACATGTGTGCCTACTAAAAAATTTAAGGTATTTATGTCCAGTTCTACCAGTTGTTTTAAATTTACTACTGCTACTTTTACTGATTCAACATTTGTCTTTGCCCTATTTAGATCAATTTCAGTTGCAACGCCCACATCATACTGGCCCTTTACAAGGTCAAAATTCTTTTGCGCTGTTTTTAACAATCCATTGGCAATCCTTAAATTTTCCCTGTCAGCACAAAGTCTAAGATAGGCCCTGGATACTTCTGTTATAAGCGCGATCTGAGCTGCCCGGCGATTTTCCTTTGCTGCTAAAAACTTTTCTAAGGCCTCTTTTTTATAAGACCTGATCTTTCCAAAAAAATCTATCTCCCACTCTGCAAGTCCAAAATTAACACTGTATTGCTTTTCTGTATAAGCCTTTTTTGTAAATGACATATCATCTGGCACCCTTTGTTTTTCCATGCCAGATGTAACGTATAAAGACGGATATAGTTCTGCAGCCTTAATTCCATATAAGGCCCTTGCTTGTTCAACATTCAATATAGCAAGTCTAAGATCTCTATTATTTTTTAGAGCAAGTTTTACAATTTGTTTTAATTTTGAATCTTTAATAAAGTCCTGCCACTTTATCTCTGGTACACTGGTTTTATTTCCAAAGGAGATATTTTTATACACACCTTTATCAGGAAATTTATTTTCAACTGGCATTCCAGGTCTCTTGTATTTTGGAATAAAAGAACAACTACATAAAATGGTTATGATCACAATAGTTAGAGCAATATTTCTTTCCATTTATGCCTCTCCTCCCTGATGTTCCATTCCATGTTTTATACTAACTTCTTTTTTACGTTTTCCAAGCAATTTATAGATAATCACATAAAAAAGTGGGATAAAAATCACTGCAATAAAAGTAGATGCAACTGTACCACCAAGAACTACTGTCCCTATTGCATTTTCAGCCCCAGCACCTGGACCATGGGCTATGGCAAGGGGAAGCACTCCCATACCAAATGCAAATGAAGTCATGAGTATTGGCCTAAGTCTTAATTTGGCAGCCTCTAAAACTGCCTTTATTAAATCATATCCTGCCTCTACCCTCTCCCTTGCAAACTGAACAATCAATATTGCGTTTTTGGTGGTAAGCCCAAGTACTGTTACAAGTCCAACCTGAAAATATACGTCATTGTCAAATCCTCTCCAATTTGTTGCTATTATTCCACCAATTACACCAAGTGGCATGGAAAGTAGTATTGCAATTGGAATTGGCCAGCTCTCATACAAAGCAGCAAGGACCAAAAATATTACAAAGAGTGCAAATCCATACACCAATGGTCCTTGTTTTGTTGCCATTTTTTCCTGATAAGACAGTCCTGTCCACGCATAGCCAAAATCTTTTGGAAGCTTGCTTACAAGCTTTTCCATTTCTTTTATTGCATCACCTGTGCTAAAGCCTGGTGCAGGTTCTCCCCATATATTTATCGATGGAAAACCATTATATCTCTCTAACTGCTGAGGACCATATATCCATCTACCCATTGCAATTGCTGAAAATGGAACCAATTTGCCTTCTAAATTTCTTATATATATTTTTCTTAAGTCCTTTGGCATCATCCTGTATGGTGCATCAAACTGAACATACACCTTCTTTACCCTTCCATTTTTTACAAAGTCATTTACATAAGCAGAACCAATTGCTGCTGCTATGTTGTTGTGAATGGACGTAATTGGTAATTTCAAAGCACCTGCCTTTTCCCAATCTATATCTATTTTGTATTGAACAACAGGGTC
>JAMOQN010000133.1 GCA_027063985.1 Desulfohalobiaceae bacterium | reverse complement strand
CTTTTTTGTGCTCTAACCAGATCGCATTTCTGCGAGACTCACTCTCATCGCATCTTACACCAGTTAAAATAACTTTTATATCAAAATCCTCAATTGCCTTTTTCAAGGGCTTTATTTTTAAATCTCTACAACACAAGACAACATCTTCTTTTGGATATTGTTTTAAATCCACATCTGGTTTTATAATGATAAGATTAAAATCATATATTTTTTTAAAATTATCCATAAATTCCCTAATTTCAGGGAAAGTAAATCCTGTATCTATAAATAGGCAATTGGGTGTAAACTTAATTTTTTTCTCCTTTAAAAATTCTAAAAACAAATGCAACACCACTGTTGAGTCCTTTCCCCCGGTCCAGCTAATATATAATTTTTCCAGACCGTATTTTTCCAAAATTTCACTTAAATACCTGTATGAAATCTTTATTTTTGAATCCAAGTTGTCCATAAGCACCATCCCTGTATGCTATAAATACAATAATTTTTACTCGTTTTTTAATTTATTATTGAGAATCTATGGCTAAAATTTAAGGTATTTTCTCTACAATTCGTAAATTAAACCCCTTTCTCACAAAAAATCCTATCCATTCCTTGGCGTCTGTAAGGTTCTGATATTGACCCAATAATAATTGAATCTTGTTGGTCTCGTCCCATACCCAGTGATATTCAGCAAACAAAATACCTTCTAGTTTCAAAGACTCAACCACTAGATCCCTTAACCTATCCCTCTCTTCAAAGTCCTTATCTCCAATATCAGGCCCTATTAAAAGCACGTAATACATTTAATCCTCCAATAAAGAAAATTATATCCAATAATAAAAATTCTTCAATATTATTCAAACTGGTCAAATTTTAAGGTTTTTCTTGACACACCAAAAAAGTCTAACTAACCTCTTGAATATTCAATAAAATCTGACCTGTAAAAACAGTCACATAAGACTCAAATACTTACTCAACTACTTAACATGAATATTGTTACTTACTTTATTGCCTTAATTATTTTTTTATTTCAAATCGCAAGTGCCCTTCATGCCCTTTTTTATAAAAAGGATCCAAGGGCTGCGTGGGTATGGATAATTGTATGTTTAATGCTGCCCCCTATTGGACCAATTTTATATTTTTTGTTTGGAATAAATAGGGTCAAGTTAAAGGCAAAAAAAATAAGGTGGTTTTGGCCTGATGTAATTAACAACGATTTGGAATTTCCCCACAACAAAGACAATATCTACAATTCTTCTTATAGATATTTTGTAATCCCCCCTGATTTTCATCAAATTGCAAAAATCTCTGATTCAATATCAAAATTTCCCCTTGTCTCTGACAATAATGTTGAGGTCCTGTACAATGGAGATGATGCATATCCTTCAATGATATATCAGATTAACCATGCTAAAGAATCGGTTTTTTTACAGACCTATATATTTGAGAGAAGAAAAATCGGAAAACAATTTGTAGATGCACTAAAGGATGCAAAACAAAGAGGAGTTGATGTAAGGGTAATTGTTGATGGTATTGGAGAGTGGTATTCTTATCCAACCATTGGCCCATATCTGAGAAAAAACAACATACCTTTCACCAGATTTCTCCCTCCAAGAATATATCCTTTCTCTCCTCTAATAAATCTGAGAAATCACAGAAAAATACTGGTTGTTGACGGAAAAGTTGCTTTTACAGGGGGAATTAATATTAGAGACAAACATATAATTTCCCAATATAAAAAAAGAAATAAGATTCAAGATGTTCATTTTAAACTAACTGGCCCTATAGTAGGACAGCTTGAACAAATATTTATAGATGATTGGTTGTTTTGCACTGGTGAAAAAATAAAAAAACGGAGATCACTACCTGAACCTAAGGGAGAGGCTATTTGTAGATGCATAACTGTTGGGCCAGATGATGACTTAAATTCTTTGACAATCCTACTGGTGGGAGCAATTTCACTGGCAAAAGAGTATATTTACATTATGACCCCTTATTTTTTGCCTAACAGGGAAATAATCGGGGCGCTGCAATCAGCCGCCTTGAGGGGAGTTGACGTCAGGATAATACTTCCTGAAAAAAACAACATTCCCTATGTGCATTGGGCTACAAGGAACATGCTCTGGGAACTGCTTATGTATGGAGTAAAAATCTATTTCCAACCTCCACCTTTTTGTCATTCAAAGATATTTGTTCTAGATGGATTCTATTCATTAATTGGTTCTGCAAACCTGGATTACAGGAGCCTTAGACTAAATTTTGAATTGGTTGTTGAGACTTTTTGCAAAAAACTGGCAACAAA
>JAMOQN010000132.1 GCA_027063985.1 Desulfohalobiaceae bacterium | reverse complement strand
TGAACATAATTGATAAAATAAATAAAATTATTTCTAATATTGTTTCCTATTTAGTAATTATCCTGATCTTGGAACTTGTGTATGATACGGTTATGCGTTATGTATTTAACATAGCTGTTGAGTGGTCGTTTGATATATCTTATATGCTCTATGGAATTATTTTTATGCTTGCAATACCGCATGTTGATTATTTAAACAAACACGTTAGGATTGAAATCTTTTATAATAGATTTTCCAAAAGATTAAAATCTATAGTAGATATTATTGGATATATTTTGATTTATATTCCTATATCTATTTCACTTTTAATATTTGGATGGAAGTTCTTTTATATATCATACAAAATCAAGGAAACATCTGGTGCGAGTATGTGGTCTCCGCCTATTTATCCATTTAAATTTATTATTCCTTTAACTGGTTTTCTTTTTCTTTTACATACATTGTCTAGGCTAATTAAAACCATTAGATATGCAATAAAAAAGTAAAAATAGAGTAGTGGATTATTATGGGTTTATCAAATAATGTATTAATATGGGTCCTCCTGGTTGGACTTTTTGTTGGTCTATTTTCTGGGCTACCAGTTGGGTTTGTGCTCCTTGGTATCTCCATTATTGTTGGAGTCATTGGGTTTGGTAGCCCTTTTTTCTCAATGATGATGATGAGGGTGTTTGAGACCATGCACAACTATGTGTTGGTCTCAATAGTGCTTTTTATCTTTATGGGCATTATGCTGGAGAGATCAGGTGCTGGAGAAAAACTATTTTCTTCTATGCACATACTCTTTGGCAGAGTGAGAGGTGGTCTTGCCTTTGCTGCCATTATTGTGTCCACAATTATGGCAGCGGCAACAGGGATTATGGGTGCGCCAGTGATAATTATGGGGTTATTTGCCCTTCCTGAAATGTTGAAAAGGGGGTATTCTAAAAGCCTTAGTTGTGGTACCATTTGTGCGGGAGGCACCCTTGGAATCCTTATTCCCCCTAGTATAATGTTGGTTGTATATGGCCCAATGGCTGGCATCCCTGTTGGAAAATTATTTCTAGGTGCAATTCTTCCTGGACTCTTGCTCTCTTTTTTATACAGTGTATATGTTTTGACCCTCTGTCATTTTAAGCCTGAGATGGGGCCACCCTTTGAAACCAGGGATGTGAGTTTTAAAGAGAAGTGTTATCTTTTTTTTCACTCCCTCCTTCCAACCCTTTTTTTGATTTTAGCAGTTTTGGGCTCTATTTTTTTTGGGATTGCTGCGCCCACTGAGGCCGCTGCAATTGGCAGCTTTGCATCTATTTTGTTGGCTATACTGTACGGCAGGTTTAATTTGAAGATGTTAAAAGATGTGATTTTAGAGACTACATATGTATCCAGTATGATCCTTACTATAGTAATGGGAGCCTTTGTATTTACTGGTACCTTTATGTTGGTTGGTGGAGGTGACTTTGTAGCTAATATGCTTTTTTCTGTATCTAAAAATCCATGGGTAATTCTTTTTTTCATGGTCCTATGTTTCTTTGTGTTTGGGATGTTTATGGAGTGGGTTGGAATTGTTCCAATCTTAGTTCCCATATTTAGTCCAATAATCTCACAGCTTGGGTTTAATCCTTTGTGGGCTGGTATATTGTTTTGTGTTGCAATGCAGACATCCTTTTTGACCCCGCCAATGGCACCTGCCTTGTTTTATTTAAAGGGAGTAGCACCCAAAGATGTGGATTTTGCAAACCACATAGTCAAGGGAGTTATTCCGTTTATTATAATTCAGTTAATATCCCTCATAATACTTGCTATTTTCCCAGAAATTGTTACTTTTTTACCAAGTAGAATGTGATTTTTAACAATACATTTAATTTTTTGAAATTTTTATTTTGGACGTAAGATTAACATAAAGGGATTAGTGGTATGAGGTATTTTAATACTGCTGGGCCTGTAAGATGTGATGAGCATTACTGCCTTCCACCATTGCAGAGATTAGAATTGGAAGAGGTTTTGATGTTAATTGACCAAAAAAAATATTTTGTTCTGCACGCTCCACGTCAAACAGGAAAGACAAGTTGCTTGTTGGCATTAATGGAATATTTGAATAAAGAGGGGAAATACAAGGCCCTTTATATAAATGTGGAAAAGGCACAGGCTGCAAGGGAAGATGTGAGCCAAGGGATTAAAACTATTGTAAGTAGTCTTCAAAGGATGGAGGAATTTTTTTGGGGAACCAATTTTCTCTATGATTGGCAAAAAATTTTAGAAGAACGCGGTCCTCATGATGGATTGGAAACAGCTATTTCGCTTTT
>JAMOQN010000131.1 GCA_027063985.1 Desulfohalobiaceae bacterium | reverse complement strand
AGTCTCAACTTGAGGCAGTAACTACAATATATGGTCCTGTATTGGTGATAGCTGGGGCTGGAAGTGGTAAGACCAGGACCATTGTTTATAGACTGGCACATCTTGTGGATTTGGGTATAAGTCCATCCTCTATTTTGTTGCTCACATTCACCAAAAAGGCTGCGCAAGAGATGTTGCTCAGGGCTGGGAAATTACTTGGAGCAAAGATGGAAGGAGTAGTAGGGGGGACATTTCATTCCTTTGCTAATTTTGTACTCAGGCGATTTGCAAAGGAGCTCGGGTATTCATCTGATTTTACAATAATTGATCAAACAGATTCTCAGGATATTATCAAACAACTAAAGGACAGTAATAAAATTGGTACAAAAGACAAAAGCTTTCCCAAAAAGAGCACTATTTTTGCTCTTATATCAAAAATGCGAAATAAGGAGATTTCCTTAGAAGAGGCGATTGCATCTGCCTCTTCTCACCTTTTGATTTATTTAGAAGATATAGAAAAATTATATAAGTTGTATACTGATTTTAAGAAAGAGCATAATTTAATGGATTATGATGATCTGTTATTTAATTTAGAAGAGTTGTTATTGTCCAGAGAAGATATTTTAGAGTTTTTGAGGATGAGATATCAGTTTGTTATGGTTGATGAATATCAGGATACAAATTTAGTCCAGGGAAGGATTATATCTCACCTAGCTGGTAAGAATGGAAATATCATGGCAGTTGGGGATGATGCCCAATCTATATATTCATTTAGAGGGGCTACAGTTAGAAATATCTTAGATTTTACCAATGTATTTCAAGATTCTAAGGTTATTTTATTGGAAAAAAATTATAGGTCAGTACAATCTGTTTTAGATTTTAGTAATGCTATTTTAAAGAATGCAACAGAGAAATATGATAAAAAACTTGTTGCTGTTAGAGAAAGGGGTATTCGTCCTCAGGTTATTAAAACCATTAGTGACCAAAGCCAGGCTGTTTTAGTTGTAAATAAGATACTTGAACTATCCCATAAATACCCTTTAAATGAAATAGCTGTTCTATTTAGGGCTGGGTATCAATCATATCCTGTTGAAGTTCAATTAAATAAAAATGGAATTAAATATAAAAAATTTGGAGGTATGAAGTTTTCAGAGGCAGCCCATATAAAGGATGTAGTTGCATATCTGAGGCTTATACTCAATGCTGCAGATTTTTTGTCCTGGCAAAGGGTATTTTGCCTGATTCCCAAAATTGGGCCAAAGACCGTTAAGAGGCTGTTTGATAGCTATTTTTCTGATAAAAGTTATTTGGTAAGGGTTTGTAAATCCAATGAAGAAGTGGCAAAGATAATTTCTCTGATGAATGATTCTATGGTCAAAACTTTAAAGCCCAGGGAGATATTGGAAAAGGTGTTAGAAATTTATGATCCTTTTTTTAAGGCCGAATACCACGATGATTATCCAAGAAGACAGGCTGGGTTAGACGAACTCATGCAACTATCATCTACTTATACAGACCTAGAGGCCTTTTTGTCTGATATAACACTAGAGCCAGTAGAACCGTATGCTTTAGAAGACCCTCTGGAACAATATGTTACCCTCTCTACAATCCATTCTGCCAAAGGACTTGAATGGGATGTGGTTATTTTGATTGATATGGTAGAGGACAGGTTTCCTTCTAAACTATCTCAATTTGAACCAGAGGGAATGGAAGAAGAACGCAGATTATTTTATGTGGCTACTACCAGGGCAAGGGATAGGCTCTATATCTATAGCCCTAAAACCCTATTGTCAAAAACTGGAGACCCATATCCAACAAGGGTAAGTCCATTAATTGAAGAATTAGACAAAAGGGTCTTTGATGAGTTCAATGAAAATTATACTGGAAATATCAGAAGGGTATCTCATAAAAAAAGTTTTGCATTAAAAAAAAGTAGAAATAATGCAAGTAATAAAGGCATGTGGTGCACCCATAAAGTCTTTGGCCGTGGAAAAATAATTGGTATTATAAACCCAAACAAATATAAGATCTTTTTTTCAGGTTTTGGAGTTAAAGTAATTTTAAAGGACTATGTGGAAATTGAATAGGTGTCCATAGTTGGAAGTTGACAAATTAAGATTTAAATTAGGTCCATATAGCATTATGGAGATGATATGAAAAAATTTATCAAAGTAATGAAGGCCCTATCAGACCCAAACAGGGTGAAGGTACTTAAGATGCTTCAAACCCGCACCCTTTGCGTTTGTGAAATCCAGGCAGCCCTAAAAATAGCTCAATCCACTGTGAGTAAACACTTAAAGATATTGGAAGAGGCAGATCTGGTCACCTTTGAAAAGG